>JAGCRY010000095.1 GCA_017964465.1 Bacteroidales bacterium
CTTGAGCATATTGTAGATGTCGAGCGCGGTGTCGTTGTCGAGTTCGTTGTAGAGGAAAAAAATGTCGGTAGGTTCGTTTTGGCGGTTTTCCAATTGCTTGACATTCATAATATTGCGAATATCCTCAACGAAAACAATCGGCGACTGACGGTCGGAATACACAGTATTTTCCACGATGTCGCGGCGGATGCTGTTGATGTATGAATGATTATCACCAATGAAGCCCGAAGGATTCCATACAAACACCTTGAAGTCGCTGCCACACAATTCCTTAGCCTGGCGAAATTGAACACCGGCGGGCGAATCGTAACCATCACCGCCATCGGAATAAATATCCTGTCCGCCAAGTATATGTATGCTGCAATCGGCAGACCGCATATCGTCCTCCACGGCGATTCCCGCATTGTGAAGCACACGCGACAACCGCTTCCTCGCAGCCGCCATATCCGTGGATACGTCGGCAAGGAACACCTTGAACTTCCTATTGTAAAGGTTGACAATCATTTTTGCTACTGCAAATGACTTTTCAGAGTCGATTTGTTAATAACGTGCAAATATAATCCATATTTTAAAACGTAACAAATATTAATACAAAAAAATTGGAAATTATTGCGATAAACCAATTTTTGTTTTTTACGTCTAAATTTCGTAATTTTGCACACGAACAATCAGACAAAAGAATGAGAATAATTGAAAACCAAGAGTTTGAGGGCGAGCGTCCTCTTTATCACACAAGCGACCTGTTGTTGCGCAATGTAACTATCCACGCGGGCGAATCGGCATTGAAGGAAACCCGCAACATCACCGCCGATCACTGCACCTTTGAGGGCAAATATCCGTTTTGGATTACCGACGGCTTCAATGTGCGCAACTGCACTTTCCGCCCGGGCGCGAGGGCTGCGCTTTGGTACTCCAACGATTTGGAGATGACCGACACCATCATCGAAGCCCCCAAAATGTTTCGCGACAGTCAACGTCTCAGCCTCCAAAACGTGAAAATTCCCGAGGCGCAGGAAACTTTTTGGCACTGCGACGACGTAACGCTCGACCACGTGGAAGCGGACAACGCGCCGTACATTTTTATGCACTGCAACAACGTGAAAATCAGCAACTATACCCAAAACGGCAATTACACGTTCCAATATTGCAAGAACATTGAAATCCGCAATTCAAAAATATATTCCAAGGACGCATTTTGGAACAGTGAAAACATCACGGTATATGATTCAGAAATCATCGGCGAATACCTCGCGTGGCACAGCAAAAATGTCCGCCTTGTCAATTGCTTGATTGGTGAGACACAGCCACTTTGCTACTGTGAAAACCTTGTTTTGGAGAATTGTAGATTCCGCGACGATGCAGATTTGGCTTTTGAATATTCGGACGTCAACGCCACCATCAACGGCCACGTAGTCAGCATCAAAAACCCACGCACCGGCAGCATCAAGGCAGATTCCGTCGGCGAAATCATCCTCGACGACAACATCAAACCGCCAGCCGATTGCAAGATAACGACGAAATAATTGACGGTAATTTTCGTTCAAAAAAACAACTGCCGCAAGGCAGTTGCAAACAACAAATTAACGTTCATACAAAAAAAATGATTTTTGACGAGAAGATAATCAGGAGGGGTTCCAATTGTTACAAATGGGACGTACAGGACAACGACGATGTAATCCCGATGTGGATTGCAGACATGGATTTTAAGACCGCGCCGCCGATAATTGAGGCGTTGCAGGAGCGCGTCGCACACGGCGTGTTTGGCTACGTAAAACCGCCCAAAGAATATTTTGAGGCTGTGTGTCAATGGTTTGGCAATCAGCACGGTTGGCACATTGAGCCCAAGGAAATCATCTACACCATCGGCGTTGTGCCGGCGATTTCGGCAATCATCAAAGCCGTTACAATGCCTGGCGAAAAAGTCCTGATGACCACGCCGGTCTATAACTGTTTTTTCTCCTCAATCCGCAACAATGGTTGCCAAGTGGCGACATCGACTCTCAAAGCCGACCGCAACGGTCGCTATACGATTGATTTTGAGGATTTTGAGGAGCAATGCAAAGACCCGAAAACTCGCGTATTTTTGCTTTGCAACCCTCACAACCCCACTTCGAGAGTTTGGACACGCGACGAACTCACACGGATGGCGCAGATTTGCAGGGACAACGACGTTTTCATCATCTCCGACGAAATCCATTGCGAGATTATGATGCCCGGCTTCCAATACATACCGTATGGCACGTTAGGTGATTCAGTGAAAGGCAATTACGCCGTCTGCACATCGCCGTCAAAGGCGTTCAACATCGCCGGACTTCAACTCGCCAACATCATCTGCCCTTGCCCCAAGACCCGCCGCAAGATAGACCGCGCAATCAATATCAACGAAGTTTGCGACGTAAATCCATTCGGCATTGTTGCGCTGATGACCGCCTACACCGACCCGCGCTGCAAGGAATGGCTCGACAATCTCAACAATTATATCTACCAAAACTACCTGACAGCCAAGGACATATTCACCCAAAAACTTCCTTCTGCCACCATCACACCGCTGGAAGGCACGTACCTGATGTGGGTGAATTTCCACAACCTCATCCAAAACGCCCACAACGCCGAACACGCCATGATACAAGACGCCAAAGTTTGGATTAACGCCGGCACACTCTACGGCGACGACGGCGAACACTGTATGCGAATCAATTTGGCGACGCAGCGGGAGAGAGTTGTGGCAGGCGTGGAGAGAGTGTGCGGATATTTCGGCGGAAAATGATTGGTTGTTAAATAAATTTCCGAAAAATATTTAGCAATTATCAAATATTTTTGTGTACATTTGCGGCGAATACCTTGCAAACGTGTATCGAAACAGATTTTGAATACCTTGCAAACGTGTATCGAAACAAAAATTAAATACCTTGCAAACGTGTATCAAAAGCAATGAAACGCAAGATTTACAATAAGTTAGTACAATGGAAAGAACAATCCAACGGTCGGACGGCTATCCTCATAGACGGAGCGCGTCGTATCGGCAAAAGTTGGATTGTGGAAGAATTTGCCAAAAATGAATACAAATCGTACATTCTTATTGATTTCAACAACGTTACTCAAAACATACTCGAACTATTTGAGAATTACCTGACCGATTTGGATGTATTTTACTCACGGTTAAGCATTTATACAGGCATAATACTCCACGACCGTGCATCGGCAATCATATTTGACGAAGTTCAGATGTACCCACGCGCTCGCGCCGCCATCAAATACCTTGTCAAAGACGGACGATACGACTTCATCGAAACAGGCTCTCTCGTAAGCATCAACCACAATGTCAAGGACATAGTAATACCAAGCGAAGAAATCCGCATCAATATGTTTCCAATGGACTTGGAGGAATTTGCTTGGGCAAACAATCAAAAGTTGCTTTATGATTTTGCAAAAGATTGCTTCCTCAACAAAAAACCTCTTGGACAATCGATGCACCGATTGATGATGGAGTTACTGAGGCAATATATGGTTGTAGGAGGTATGCCACAGGCAGTATTGAGTTATTTGGAACGAAAAGACTTGCGTGATGTTGACGCCTCCAAACGTGCCATATTGTCGCTTTATCGCAACGACATCAGCAAATATGCAGGGCGTCAGGCTCCGAATGTTACACGTGTTTTCGACCATATACCCGGTCTTTTGCAACAGCACGAAAAACGGTTTAGCCCATCAAAAGTAAAACCGGGTTCAAGGTCAAGGGATTTTGAAGAGGCAATGTTTTGGCTCGATGAAAGCCGCGTGGCAAATTTCTGTTATGGAGTTACAGAGCCTTCGGTAGCCCTTGCACTCAACCAAATAGATTCAAAAGTGAAAATATATATGGCGGATACGGGATTGCTCGTTTCATTGGCATTTGGCTCGCTTGAATTGGAACAAGCCCAAATCTATGAAAAAATCCTTCGCGGCAAACTCGACTTCAACAAAGGAATGTTGACCGAAAACATTGTGGCTCAAATGTTGAAGGCTGCGGGACATCCGCTGTATTTTTACAGTTGCAACTCACGCGAAAATGCCGACGACCGCATGGAAATAGATTTTTTGATACGCAAATCGCCCGCCACAACCAACCACAACATCTGCCCGATTGAAGTGAAATCAGCCACAGGCTACACTCTCACATCCCTGTTGAAATGCAAGAAAAAATTTGCCACTCAAATAGCGACACCATACGTATTGCACACCGGCGACATCAAAATCGAAGACGGCATCACATATCTGCCTCTTTATATGACAGGGATGCTATAAAATGACAGACATGGCGACACGATGTGACCTGATTGGATATCCGTCTTTAATTTTTGACCATTAAAAACAACTGTAAATATAATTAATTTTTTTTATCTTTGCGGTCGAAATACACAAAAAACAATATTAAAAAATGACCGAATACAAAATCAACACAAAATGCGTTCAGGCGGGCTACACGCCGGGCAACGGCGAACCGCGCCAAATTCCTATCATCCAATCGACTACGTTCAAATACAATACGTCGGAGGATATGGGCAAACTCTTTGACCTCGAAGCGTCGGGCTACTTCTACACC
>JAGCRY010000096.1 GCA_017964465.1 Bacteroidales bacterium
GAAATGCCGCAGACTCCGTCCAAATCTGGCTACACCTTCGATGGCTGGAGTATGGTGATACCGTCAACGATGCCTGCCGAAAACTTGGTGGTTGTCGTTAAATGGAAGGACAATGCAATTAAGATTAAGCCCAAATATGTTGACACGGACAATCGTGCAGTGGCAGACGCTTCCAACACGTATTTCTGCAATGGATTTGCAGTCATCAACTACGAAGTCCTGAGCGGTACGCCGACGGAATACACGATAGATTTTGACGGTGGAGAAATCCCGTCGCAGCGTGGATTGGTGGACGGCAAGTCTGTTGTTATCGACCTGCCAAAAACTCTTGAGGCTGGCTCATACAATGGCACTTTGATATTCACCGACGACAATGGTGAGTCTTCTGGTCCGATACTTGTCAAAGTGATTGTAACGTTGCCATTCTATACCATTGTGCCGCTGTATGACGACGTGGCTACAGTCAATGCACATGCTGGCGATTTCACCGCTTACCAATGGACTGAAAATTCTCAAATCTTGGTAGGTGAGACTGGACGCTTGCTCCAGCGTGAACTCAACACTTCGTCGGTATATACGGCGTGGGTTACATTGCCTGATGGCAAACAATACGAGACCTGTCCGCTTGATATGTCGAGGTTTGAGGGCGTGAAGAAGCGTACAATGATCAATGTGTACCCGAATCCTGCCGTTGCCAACAGCGAAATCACCGTGGAAATCACTCAAAACTACATTCCCGAGGCCGAAAAATCCATCACGATTTATAGCCTGGGCGGTACTTTGGTGCAAAGAATATCTTCTCCCGAACAATTCAACACCATCCGCCTGCAAGGTGGCGTATATTCGGTGGTTTATGTTCAGAACGGTGAGCAGGTGGTATTCAAGTTGATTGTACACTAAACAAATCTATCATGAAATACGTAATACAGACTATTTTGATAATGACAATGGCTTTGGGAGCGTGGGCGCAGCAGAAGCCCACGTTCTTGGAGCTAAATGCCGGATACGACATCCATGAAGTGAATATGAAGGTGTCCACCGGCAAGAAATATAATGACGGCGGGCTGATGCTGTATGTTGGTTATGGACGCTATTTTTCCGACAAGTGGGGCATCACTGTTGGACTTAGGTATTATGAGGAGAAGTCGGACGTCAAGCATGATTTCGTGGATGTCATCAACGATGTCTATGACGACCAACTTGTACTCGACAAAGTGCAGCGTGACATGGAGTTGGATTACCGTTCATTGAAGGAGCGTACCACGGAGAAAGTGCTTTCGCTGCCAGTGGCGTTGTGCTTTCATAAGAATCTCGGCTCCAAATTGATTTTTGAGGCGCGTGCAAGTCTTGCTCCAGGCGTCGTGTTGCAACAAGAATACAAGACTGTCTCCGGCGACATCAATCTCACATATTCATATCTGAACACTTACGACGGTTATACGGTTGAGGTGGAGCATGTTACCGAACTCATCGGACACGGCTCCGGCAGCAAGGGAGGTTTTTCGGGCAATACGGATTTGCGACAGATTTTTGTAACCGCAGGTGCAGATTTTAATCTGATTTATCCGCTTTCCAACCATTGGTCCATAATGGCGGGCGTGTATGGCTCGTATATGTTCACAAATCAGAAGTTGCAGGATGTGGAGCATCTTTTTGACGGCAGGGATTATGTCGGCACGGCGCAGTCGGCGTTATGCTCCAAAATCCATCCCTACAATTTCGGCGTGTCGGCTGGTTTGCGGTATTATTTCTTCAAGACCGTCCATAACAAACTCCCTGAAGACCGGCGTCCTCCAAAATTGATGGACAAGGCAGACAGCCTGTATTATATGTTTTTTGACAAATAATCCCGTCACTGCACGAGTTTTTCAAAATCCTTCATGTTCTCCGGGTTGGTGTATTTGGAGACGAACTCGGTGGGCGACATGCCGAAGTATTCCCTGAAATGGCTTGAGAAATAACTATGGCTCGAGAATCCGAGTTTATACGCCACGTCGGCGACGTTGAGGCGGCTTTCAATGAGAAGTTTTGCCGCTTGTTTCATCTTTATGGTCTTTATGAGATTTACGGGCGTGATGTTCAATAATTCTTTGAGTTTTCGGTTGAGATGTACACGGCTGAATCCAACAATGGAACTGAGTTCATTCACGCCAAAATTGTTGTTGCCGAGGTTGTCGAGTATTGCTTTTGTGACTTTTTCGATAAGCATTGTGTCCGGCGATTTTGCGTCGATGACATCCTTGCTCGCCTGGAAATCGGCTGTGAGACGATGGCGGAGCTGTTGTCTAATTTTTATGGCGTTTGAGATGGAACTCTTTAAAATATTGAGACTTACAGGCTTTGTGAGATAATTGTCTGCTCCAATTTCTGTGCAAACCCTTCGGCTTTCCTCATCGTTCATTGATGTCAGCACAATCACTGGCAGGAGGCTTGTCTGAGGCGTTTCCCTGATTTTTTTACAAATGTCATATCCCGATGTTGTGGGCATGACAAGGTCTGTCACCACGGCTTCCGGCTCGTGTTGTATAATCATCTGCATCGCCATGTCGGGTTTATTGCAGACTATGGTGTTGAAAGTATCGCTCAATGCGATTGATATGTAGCTTGTCCAGTCTGTGTCGTCGTCGATGAATAGGATTTTATGCAGTTTCTTGTTGCTTGATGTGTCCGCCGCCTGTTCCTGTGGCATGTCGATGAAATGGTCGGAGTTCGGATTTTGAGGCGGATTTTGGGTTGTTTCTATATCGTTTTCTATGTCTTCGTCTATCATGAAGTACGGCAGCGTAAACTCAAATTCAACTCCATTGTCAGTGTTTGAGGCGTGGATTGAGCCGTTGTGGGCTTCCACAATCATTTTCGCAAGATGAAGTCCTATGCCCGACCCTTCGTTGAGGTTGTTGTTTGAGGTTTGATAGAATCGGTCGAACACTTTGTCAAGTTCGTCTTCAGGGATGCTGCTGCCCGAGTTTTCAATTTTCACAATCACAAATTGTGGCTGTGAATTGCTGTTTTTTTCTATGGAGATATTGATGAAACCGCCGTCTGGTGTGAATTTGAAAGCGTTTGAGAGAATGTTGAAAACAACCTTGTCGAGGTTGAAGTTATCAAATGCAAACACGAGTGACGGGTCGTCGGCGTGGAGGTTTATGTTGATGTTTCGTGCGAGTGAAAGTTGGTCGAACGATTTGACGATGTCGCTTACAAAATCCACAAATGCAGTGTTGTGGAGTTTGAGTTTGAATTTGTGGTTGTCGATTTTTCGGATGTCCATTATGCGGTTCAACTGCGACGTGACACGCTGCACGTTGCGTTTCATGAGCTGGAGTATTGCGGTCTTTTTCTTGTCGTTTTCGCTTTCCAAGAGCGTGTTGAGGGGTGTCTCCACGAGAGAGAGCGGCGTGCGGATTTCGTGTGAGAGGTTTGTGAACATCTGAAGGCGCATTTCCTTTTTCTGGTTCTCTTCCTGTTGCTGGCGGAGTTTGAGCCGGTTTTTGAGTAATGCGTTGACAGACAATATGATTGCAACGATGATGATGGTATAGATGATGTATGCCCACCATGAATTGTACCATGGCGGCATGACGATTATGTCTATGCTTCGGGCGATGGCGTGTTGCTCGTTGTTGGCGAAGAACGCTTTTATTTCGAGTGTATAATGCCCTTCAGGGATGTTTGTGAATGACATGGAGCGCGTCATCTGCCGTGCGTCATACCAATGGTTGTCGAATCCTTTTAACCGGAATTGGAATCTGATTCGATGCTGGTTTACATATTCATTTATTCCAAACAGGAGTGTGAACCGGTTTTGACTGTGTTTGAGCATGATGCGGCTGGCGTAATTAATGGGCGCGTCGATTATTGATGTGCCGCTGCCAAATGTGATGTTTTCGCCTGCCACTGACAGCCCGCTGAAGTATATTTCGGCGTCGAGGTCGGGTTTTTGGAGTCCTTCCTGCGGGTCAAACACAATCATTCCGTTGTTTGTGCCGATGTAGATTATGCCGTTGGCGTTTTGATATACGGAATTGAAGCAAAATTCGTTACTTGGCAGTCCGTCAATGGCTGCGAATGTCTCAGAACGTTTTTCACTGTCGGAATAATGCACGAGTTGGTCTTGGGTCGTGAACCACAGGTTGCCGTATCGGTCTGTAGTCATGCTTTGAACTGAGCCTTTTAGACCCGTTTGGTTTAGGTATGTAAGCGAGTCGTTGCTTGGGTTGTATTTACATATCCAGTCCTCGCCTCCGAGGTAAATGTTGTGGTGGGAGTCTTCGGTCGTCGAATTGCATGGCTCGGTAGATATTTGGTTGATTTCCTGATAGTTCGTGTTTGATGATACTTTGACGGCTTTGTTGTTTACAATTACATCGCCGTTTGAAGTGACGATTATGTTGTGAACCCATTGCGGGGTTGTGATGTTTTCCATGGAGACAGGGTTGCCATTGTTGAGTTTTATGGCGTATGTGCCGGTTCCGAGGGTTCCGACATAGAGAGTGCTTTGCACCGTGTCGAAGGCGATGGCAGAAATTTTTTGGAAATCGGGCGTGGTGTATATGTTTGTGACTTTGCCGTTTGGAGACATACGCGACAGCCCGCCGTTGAAGGTTGCAATCCACAGATTGTCGGCATTGTCGGTCTTTATGGCTGTGATTTGGTTGTTAGGCAAGCCTTGAAGCGTCGAACAAACTTTGAGTTTCTCGCCGCCACGATTGAGCCTTACAATGCCTCCACCGTCGATTCCTGCCCATATTGTGCCTTCTTTGTTGCCTGTTATCGAGGTTATAGGACCGAGATTTGTGCCTGAGTCTTCATTCATCGGGATGCTTAGGAATGTGAAGTTATCTCTTGCGCCGCCTGTCGTGATGGGCTGGTTGTTTGTGGAGTATATGGCGGCGTGTTTTGGTATGAGGACAACACCTTTCTGGAATGCTGTCGCCCAGATGTTGCCCTGTTTGTCCTGGAAAATGTCATGGATTTTGCATTTCTTGAGGTCTATGCGGTCATTGTGAATGCGTGTCGGTCTTAGCCTTTGTGTGTCGTAGTCAAAAAGCAGAAGTCCGTTTTCTTCCGAACCAATCCAAAAAGTGTGGCCGTCACCATAACCTTTGGGACACATCACGGTGTTTATTCCGCCAGTGGCGGCGTATGTGGCTTTTGTGGGATACACCATGTCGTCCTGGCTGCTGTAGCGCAGTATGCCGTGGTGGCTCGTGCATATAATGAGGTCGCCGGTCTTGTCAACCTCCACAACGTTTGTAACAACAGGCTGCTCGATTCCGTCTGCAAAATTAATAGGTCGGCGGGTGAGTGTGTTGAGGTCAATTTTTATGAAATTGCCTTCGGAGCTGAATGTCCATAGATTGTTACGGCTGTCGATGTATAATGCGCCCGGATATTTGGTTTGGAGCAGCGCGTTCAGCGTGTCGGTGATGTCATGGATGGATGAAAGGTTTTCCATTGACAATGCTGTGATGCCGTTTCCTGAGCATGTGGCGAGCCACACACCGAGTTTGTCACATTTTATTATGGAAGATACGAAATAATTGTCAAACACTTCATTGTCAACATAGACAGGGAGAAGATTGAAGGTGTCTTTCAGGCAGTCGTTCAACACGATGCCGCGAGATGTTCCGAAAAGGATTTTTTCATCGTCGAGGAACGCCATGCATTTCACCCATGAAATTGTCGGTGCGTTTGGGTATCGTAGTTGGAATCGTGAGAATGTGATACCGCCATATTTAATCGCTCCGCTCTTTCCTGCAAACCATAGGTTCCCGTGCGTGTCCTGGAAAACACGGTCAATGAGGCTTCCCGGCAGCTGGTACTGGCTGTCGAAAAACCGCGCCTGCTGTGCGGACACAGTAATGGCTGTGAAAACAATTAAAAAAAATACAACAAGTCGTCTCACTTTTCGGAAGCTTTGGTTTCTTTGTTACAGATTTGTTTTCTGAGAAACGACACAAAAGTAAAAAAACAATTTGCAATTTGGAAATAAAAAGTCCGAAAAGCCTAAAAAAAAAATCCCGACGGACTTGGAAGTCCGCCGGGAAATGTCAAATAAATACTTACTTATGAGAAGATTGCTAAAAAACTGAATTATTCTTCGGCTTTGGGTTCAGTACGGTATTTGGGGTTCTGGTAAGCCGATTTTTCTTCGTCGCTCATCTCCATGCCGTCGAGTTGTCCCTGTGGGATGGGGGAGAGATAGTCTGCAAGCTCGATTTTGCGGGTAACTTCTGTGAGTTCGTAGTCTCCGACGGCGGGACCGCAAATCTTGTATGAGCCAGCGAGTTCCTCCCACATCTGGGTGCGGACGAGGTCGAGGCGGCGGAAGCCTTCTCCGAAGAATTCGCGCGAACGTTCGAGCAATACATACTTCACGTCAACGTTTGCAGGTGTTGCAGCTGTGAGTGCAGAGCTGTAGTCCTCACTTATTGCTTTGTCGTCGGCTACGCTGTAGTTCCATTTGCCGGCGCGTTCGCGGAGAACGTTTACGAGGTCGCGTGCGGTTTTTGAGCCGGTTGCGCCCTTTGCAGCTGCTTCGGCAGCTACGAGGTAAAGCTCGGAGAATTTGGCGATGTAGTAGGGGCGCACGTTGTTTGCGTTAGGCACGCCAAGCGAACCGTATTGACGAGGAGCTGCGCCCGATACGTCCTCAGATTCCTGCGAGAAACCGCTGATTTTGAAAGGACCAGGGTAAATCTTGCGGCTTACATGCTCGGGATCCACGATGAATGCTGACTCATTGGGAGCTACGCCAAGACTGAGAGAGCCGTATGGTTTGTTGATGTCAGCGATTGCATCCTTAACCCTTGTGTCAAAGTCCTTTTTCTCTTCGCCAGCGTTCTTAGCGATTTCGACTGTTTCTGTTGTCAGTTTGGAGGTTCCATCGTTCTGTACAGTGCTTGTTTTCACATTGATAACGGCTTTGTCATCTGTGGATGCTTTGGCATCCTTTGCAGCGATTTTATAGACAGTTCCAGGGATAGCCTTGGAAACGAATTTGAGTACGATTCCGTTTTTCTGGATGTCGAGGTCGTTGGCGTTCTTATGTGTTGCAGGAGCGTCAGCAGCACCTACGTGCCAGTTTGCGTGGATGGAGTTCTGGAATGTAACGTCTCGGCGAGAGTCCCTCGTATCTGCGAAAGTCTCTGTCCAAACATTGTATGTCGGAGCCATACGAGTCCACGGACGGCCATAGCCTTGACGGTCGATACGCTGAGTTGCCGTTCCGTCAACAGTTGTCAGTTCGGTGTAGTTCCAGTTCATGAACCAGAAGCCGTTGAAGGCGTTTGGACCCGGGTCGTTGCCGTAGTCGTTAGCGTTGCTTTCTGCGCCTGCACCGCTGTACATCCAGCTTGAAGCTGTGTGGTCAGCCCAAAGAAGCATTTCGGGGTTGCGCTCGTTGGATGCCCTGTTTGCATCGTAGAAGGTCTCCTGGAGAGCATAGGGACCGGGGTTCTCGATAGCTTCCATTGCTACGTCGTATGCCATCTGGAAGTAATCCTTAGCCGACTTGCCATTGGGGTCGGTGCGGGGACATTCGGGGTAGGTGGGGATGTTCTTGGGGTTTTCCAGCCACCAAGCGTAGGTCAGGTATGCCTTTGCGAGGTAGAGGCGAGCAACTGTTTTAGAAAGTGCGCCGGTGATACGTGGAGTTTCGGGTAGATTTTCCACAGCGTATTGCAGGTCTTTGAATATGCAGCGCGTATATACTTCAGGCACTGTGTTGCGCACGGAAGTACGGGACGGATTCGAGTTAGGCTGAAGTTCACCAGAGCCAAGGTCGAGCGGCACGCCTCCAAAGTGCTGAACGAGCAGGAAGTAGTCGAATGCGCGGAAGAAGTTGGCTTCTGCCACGAGTGACGGATCGAGGTTCGATGCCTGCGCGATGAGGTTGTTTGCGGTGTTGATGTTGATGAACGCCGGGCTCCAGATCGCGTCAGTACGCGATGTCGTGGATGTGATATTCTTGCCCGAACCGTCGAGGTCATTGTCCTTGAAGTTTTCGTCGGCAGACTGTCCCCATGTGTACTCGTCAGTACCACATTCGCATGCTGCGTAGTAGTAGCTGCCGAAGAGGTTGCGAAGGTGGGCGTACATCTGAGTGAGGCCACCCTGGACACCTTCTTCAGTGGTGAAGTAGTCGACGGTGAATGATGCGCGTGGTGTCTCGTCTAAGACATCGGAGCAACCAAACAGAGCCATTGAAACTGCGGCTGCTGCACCAAGCATTTTTATATTGAGTTTTTTCATTGTTTTATTAGATTAGAATGTTACGTTTAAGCCAAATAAGAAAGTACGTGTTGAAGGAGTGTTTGTACCAACTGTGAGCACTGTGTTAGCCTTGTATGAAGAGGGCTGAACAGCAACGTTTTCGTTACCAAACGAGTTGGTTTCGGGGTCAAGACCGGTCTCTTTCTTGAATTTGGATGCGATAACCCAGGGGTTCTGGACTGTTGCATATACGCGGATTTTCTTGATGCCAACTTCGTCCATCCAGCGGATGTGGTTGTTCTTGAAGTTGTATCCGAGAGTTATCGTGCGGATCTTGCAGAATGTGGCGTCGAAGAAACCGAGTGTGGAAGCGTAAGGCACGTTATCCCCCCTCGAGCTGCTTGCGTTCGGGTCGGGATAGTCACCGTTGTGGAAGAGGTAGTTGCCGTTTGCGTCCTGCAGGATTTTGCCATTGGCACGCTCTGCATGGAAGTAGTCAACGTCAACCTGTCCACGGCGACCGCTGAGCAAGTTGAGGTAGCCGCTGCTGTTGTGTAATGTGCTGATGAGCTTGCCGCCAACCTGGAATGCGCCGATGATGTTGAGGTCGAAGCCCTTGTATTCAACGCGAGTGTTGAAACCGCCTTGGAGTTTGGGATCGATGTGGATGATCTGGCGGTCTTCAGGACCAATTTGGCGTACAGGCATGCCGTTTTCGTCAAATTCGCCGGTGTATTTAACCCTTACCATACCTGCGTCACCGCTCGGCTCAAGAATCTTTCCGTAGCACTGGTCATAACCAGCGGGCTGGTAGTAGAAGTCAGCGGGCTGCCAGAGACCTATGTTCTCATAATCGTAGATGGAGTTGATGGGGTGACCAACAAACCAGAAGTTTCCTTCGTCGCGGTCTGCGCCGGATGCGAGTGCAACGAGTTCGTTCTTGTTGCTATAGAGGTTCACACCTGCATCCCATGTGAAGCCGTTGAAGTCGTTGAGGATGTTGACATTGAGGTTGAGCTCCCAACCCTTGTTCTGGGTCTTGCCGATGTTAGCCATGTAACTGCCTACGCCCGAAGTTGCAGGGAGGCTTACGCTGAGAAGCACGTCGTTGGTCTTCTGTACGTAGTATTCAAAGCTACCAGTAACACGTTTCAAGAAGCCGAAGTCAACACCGTAGTTCATAGTCTCTGAGTATTCCCAGCCGAGTTTGTCGTTTGCGAGTTCCTGTACGTAGTAGCCCGTTTTATAAACGTCGTTGCCGAAGTTGTAGGGACGGGTTGCGAGAGTGCCGAGGGTCTTGAATGGAGCGACAGCCTGGTTGGATGTCTGACCGTAACCTATGCGGATTTTGAAAGAGTCGAGCCATGTGAGGTCGCTCATGAAGCCTTCCTTGCCAAGGTTCCAGCCGATGGAAACTGCGGGGTAGGTGTGGGAGTTGTGACCAGGTGCGAGGCGTGAGGACTTGTCGTTACGTACGGCCACTGTCAACATGTAGCGGTCGTCGTAGGAGTACATGAGACGAGCCATTGCAGATTTCAAACCTGATTCGCTGTAGCCCTGACCGTTGGGGTTTACAGTAGTAGAACCATCATCGTTGATGCGGGCAAGGTTATAGTACAAGAATTTCTTGGAAGCAATGCCGGATGCGCTGATGGAGGTTCTGTGATATTGGTCACGCTCGAAGGAGAGCAAGCCAACCACGTTCACAGAATGTTTCTCAGCAAAGAGGCGGTTGTATGTCAAAAGGTTTTCTACTGCCCAGTTGAGGTCGAGTGATTTGCCGAGTGAGCCGCTTGAAGCGTGGTCGGCTTCTTTTGCAAATACACCTACGCCGGTGTAGCTACCGTCCTGGGTGTACCTCATGTTGAGACCGGCGTTTACACGGTATTTGAGGCCTTCAACGTAAGGAATTGAGAGTTCTGCGTAAAGGCTGTTGAATGTACCGTATGTCTGGGTTTTGTTCTCCCAGTCGCCATTTTCTTCTACAGCTTCGAGGGTTTTGCGGGTGCGCATCCATACACCATGGTCAGTAGTGTTTTGGTCGAATGTGCGGCGGAGCGAGCCGTCAGCGTTGTAGGGGCTAACCATCGGAGATGCGGCGAGAACGTCGTAGATGCCGATGTTGTTGCCGTTGTTGATGGAGTAGTTATTGTTGCTTGTGAAGCCAACTTTGAGGTATTTGCCGATTTTCTGGTCGAGGCCAGCACGGAGCGAGAAACGTGAGTAGTTCTGGAGTGGCAAAACTGCCTGTTCCTTGTAGTAGCCAAGACCTACATTGTAGGCTGCGCTTTTTGTGCCGCCTGCGATGGAGAGGTCGTGGCTTGTTACCATGCCGTTGTCGTACAAGAGATCTTGCCAATCGGTGTCTGTGCCTCTATCAATATCAGCCTTTTCCATTTCACTGTGGTCGTAATGCAAAACTGTGGAATATTCACGCAATTCCTTCAATTGGCTTGCATTCATCATTGGGTATTTCGAGAATACAGTTTTTACGCCGTAGTAGCCGCTATATGTAATAACAGCGTCCTGCTCGATGCTGCCCCTTGTTGTGGTAACGAGGATGACGCCGTTTGCACCACGAGAACCGTAGATTGCGGTTGCGGATGCGTCCTTCAAGATGTCGATGCTCTTGATGGAGTTCGGGTCAATGTCGCTGAGGTTGCCTGCGAAAGGAACGCCGTCCAATACTACCAACGGGTCGTTGCTTGCGTTGAGTGAGCGAGTACCACGGATACGAATCTGCATCGTAGCGCCCGGTTTAGAGGACGACTGCTGCATATCGACACCTGCGATACGGCCTTGGAGGCTCTGGGTGATGTTTGAGCCGGGCATTTCACGCATGATTTCGCCCCTTACAGAGGCTACAGAGCCTGTCACGGCTTCTTTGCGCTGTGTACCGTAGCCCACAACCACAACCTGCTCGATTTCCTGGTCGTCGGAGCTGAGGTAACAGTCGATGGAAGACCTTCCGTTAACGGGAATCGACTGCATTTGGTAGCCGATGTACGAGAACTGAAGGGTTGAGTTTGACGGCACTTCTATAGAATAGTTACCGTCGAGGTCGGTGATTGTGCCGTTTGTAGTGCCCTGTTGCACCACGTTGACACCAATCAAGGGTTCGTTGTTGGAAACGTCGGAGACCTTGCCGGTCACCCTGACGTTCTGCGCCAGCAACGCCATTGGGATCAACATCAAGGGCAGCATCAATAGCAGTGCCCTCAAGAATTTCAGATCTGTTTTCATAAAAAAGGAGTTAAATTAGTAAATTAAATCTGTAACAAATTTGTGTGTCTGCGAAATTGCGCTTCCGAATTACAAAACCGCATGACACGCCAATTCTTCCGTCTTGACATTTGCAAAATTCACAATAAAAAAAGGTAGGAACTATACAATTTTGAAACAAATGCTTTAATCTTTTAACGATAATTTAATATTGGATTGATAAAATTAATTAAAAATAATCAATAGTGTATTTTGTTGATAATAAGTATGTTAGAAAAGTGATGTTATAAAAAACGACAGCAAATGTATCGAAATAGGGTAGTGGTGAACTTTACATTTGCTGTCGTTTTAGTGTTTTTTGTATTTGGAAATTTAAGATTTTTTCAACTCTTATCCCACCAGCATCTTCTTTGCCCTCTCGATTCCTGCCGCCAATTTATCGACCTCCTCGAAGGTGTTGTAGAGGGCGAAACTTGCGCGGACGGTGCCGGGGATGCCGAAATGTTTCATTATCGGTTCGGTGCAGTGCTGACCAGTGCGGACGGCGATGCCGAGTTTGTCGAGAATCATTCCTACATCATAATTGTGTGCGCCGTCGATGTTGAAGGAAAGTACCGACACCTTGTTTTTGGCGCGGCCGTAGATTGTTACGCCGCCAATCGCGTCCACCTTTTCAGTGGCGTATTCGAGGAGTTGCTTTTCGTGGGCGGCGATGTTGTCGAGACCTATGGAATCCACATATTCCAAAGCCGTCAGTAGCGAACCCGCGCCAACGAAATTGGACGTGCCAGCCTCAAATTTAAGCGGCAGGTCTGCCCACGTGGTCAATTCAAAACTTACATTCTTAATCATATCGCCGCCGCC
Source organism: Bacteroidales bacterium (assembly GCA_017964465.1). Lineage (GTDB taxonomy): Bacteria > Bacteroidota > Bacteroidia > Bacteroidales > UBA3824 > UBA3824. The sequence continues at coordinate 12,304 of JAGCRY010000096.1, forward strand.
TTGGTAGGGTGGCATTTCTTCGAGATATTTTTCCTTGCCGTAAAGGACGCCGATGCCAGTCTCTGCGTAAATCTTGTGTCCCGACAATGCGAGAAAGTCGCAGTCCAACTTTTGAACGTCGATTTTGATATGCTGAATCGCCTGCGCCGCGTCCACGAGTACGGGGATATTGTGGGCGTGGGCGGTGCGGATTATTTTTTCGATGTCGTTGACAGTGCCGAGGGTGTTGGAGACGTATGTAACGCAAATTATCTTTGTGCGCTCGTTGATGAGGCGTTCAAGTGCGCCTTCCACGAGTTCGCCGTTTTGGTCGAAGGGGAGGACGTTAATTTTTGCGCCGCGACGACCCGCCATCAACTGCCACGGCACGATGTTGGAATGATGCTCCATCTCGGAGATGATGATTTCGTCGCCGGGGGTGATGTATGCCTGTCCAAACGAAAATGCAAGGGTGTTGATAGCCTCGGTGCTGCCCTTGGTAAACACTATTTCGGTGCGCGACTTGGCGTTGATGAAATGCATCACCTTCTGACGCGCCTGTTCGTAAATCTCGGTCGCCTTTTCGCTAAGGTAATGTACGCCGCGATGGATGTTGCTATTATAAGTGGTGTAGAATCTGATGATGGAATCCAACACGCACTGCGGCTTTTGTGTCGTGGCGGCGTTGTCGAGATAGACGAGCGGATGACCGTATATTTGTTGGTTGAGGATTGGAAAATCCTGCCTTATTTTGTTGATGTCCATTTTGTTGAGTGAAGTTTTGTGAAATTTTGCGCAAAGTTAATAATTTTTTTGCACGTGTGTTTAAATTGTGTATATTTGCACGAAAATTTAAACAACAAAATTCGATGAGATTAGTATTTCTAATAGCCATATTAGGCGTCTTGTTTGCAATGGGCAAAGCAAGTTATAAAAACGCCGGACTCAACTTCCTCCAATACTTGCGCAAGACGATGTTTGTGCCGGTTGTTGTTGCTTTGCTTGTTGCGTTCATCATCATGCTTTTGATGGTGATGAGCGGGAACTTCCATAGATTTTTCTTTTTTTTGTGGTCTGTGGTGATGTTTTTGCTGATTTATGGCGCGATAGACACCGCATTATATTTTATATTCGGGGAGATTTTCAAAAACAAGGGCGTCAAGGACGAACCCGAAATCAAGAGTCAAAAGGAAACCCCGAAGCCCAAGCCTCAGCCCAAACAGGATCCCGCTATTGAAACCGAAGATATGCGCAAAATCAAGGCTCTTATGGGCGAGATTACGCAGAAAAAGGAGCAACTCAACGCTTTCAATGCCGAGATTGGCAAGAAGATTTCGTCGCTTGAAATGATGGCGGATTCGGCGATTGCGGAGGCTTACGGTCAGGTGGCTGTCGGCTACAAGAGGGGGCGTTATTTGGATTCTTACGACGAGATACGTGGCAAATTTTCGGGCACTGTGGACAATGTTGTAGCCTTGCAGTGCGACCATATCGTTAAGAAAATCAACCATTCAATCGACGGCCGTCGCAAGGTGGTGCAGAGCAATCTCGATGACAAACTCAAATATGATGCGCTCTATGCCGCGCTCCAAGGTCAGTACGACAAGGAGTACAAGATAGAGCGTATGAAGGCCATTAGCGCAAAGGTAAACGAACTCACCGACAATTCATCCGAAATCGAGGCGTCGCTCAACAGCGGTTTCGTTTTGGAAAAATCGTTGGAGGAGTTCCAACGCCTCAACCTCGAAATCGAAGCGCGCCGCGATTTGGAATTGAAATATACCGACGACACTATTTAGAGTTCCATTCCGAACTTGTCGGCGATTTCCTTTTTGAGAAATTCTTTGTACTGCGGTTCTTCGCAGATATTGTCAATCACTTCATCTATAAACGACTGCAAGAGAAGGTTTTGCGCCGTTTTTTCGCTGATGCCACGACTGCGCATATAGAATATTGCGTCTTGGTCGAGCATACCCGTGGTGCTGCCGTGCGAACATTTTACATCGTCGGCATATATCTCCAACTGCGGCTTGCTCTCGATACGTGCGTCGGCAGACAATAGAATGTTGTTGTTAACTTGCTCTGTAACAGATTTTTGAGCGTCGGGCTGCACCTTTATAATTCCGAAAAAGTCGCCGAAGCCGTTGCCGTCTGCCACGGTGCGTACCTTTTGGGTCGTGGTGCTGCGTCCCGCCTGATGGATTACTGTTGAATGGTACGTAAGATTCTCTCCCTCAGAGGGCAACAACAATCCGGGCAGATTTACGGTGGAATTTTCGCCAAGGATGTTTACATTGATGTTGGTGTCCACCTGTTTGCCGTCGAGCGACACCACGGATATTGTTACGTTGCAATTGTCCTGCACGGAGACGTTGATGTCGAATTTTGCGACGCCGGCATAGTCCATCTTGTTGAATAGGTGCAATTCCAATGTGCTTCCGCTATCCGCCACAACGTCCATTGTTACAGAATTTTTATCAACATCCTCGCGCAGAATGTTTTGGGCAATCACCACCTTGCGGCATTCCGAACCCTTTTCGGCGCGGATGTCGATGTGGTTGGTGTTGTATATGTTTTCGATTGTTTCCATTTCCGTCCACTATTTGTACATTTCGTCCGCCTGTTTTTTCAAGTCGTCGTAACCCGTCTTTTCGAGTTCGAGGGCGAGGTTTTTGTCGCCGGTCTTGATGATTCTGCCGTTGTAAAGCACGTGCACCACGTCGGGCGTTATGTAGTCGAGAAGTCGTTGGTAATGGGTGATTACGATGAATGCGTTGTCGTTGGATTTCAATTTGTTGACACCCTCGGCAACAATCCTCAGCGCGTCGATGTCCAATCCCGAATCTGTCTCATCGAGCACTGCGATTTTGGGATTGAGCATTGCCATCTGAAAGACCTCCAATTTCTTCTTCTCGCCGCCAGAAAAACCCTGATTGACAGAGCGTCCGTCGAGTTTTTTGTCGAGGGCAACGAGTTCTTTTTTCTCCTTGATGAGTTTCAGAAATTCGGGAGCGGGCATTGGTTCGAGGCCGTGATATTTGCGTTGCTCGTTGATGGCGGCTTTCATAAAATTGTTGATGCTCACGCCCGGAATCTCCACGGGGTATTGGAACGCCAAGAATACGCCCTCAGCCGCACGTTCTTCGGGTTTGAGTTGCAGCAAGTCCTTGCCGTCCAATGTGATGGAGCCTTCGGTGACATTGAAAATCTCGTTGCCAGCCAATACAGATGCCAACGTGCTTTTGCCCGAGCCGTTGGGACCCATTATCGCATATACCTTGCCTTTTTCTATTTCCAAATTGATGCCCTTCAAGATTTCCTTGCCATCTATCGAGGCGTGTAAGTTTTTGATTGATAACATATTGATGTTTGTAATTTTCTGATTTTTGTGATGGGGCAAAGATAAATATTTTTTTGATAATAAAAAAGATTATCGTCCGACCATTTAGCGCAATATTTTACTATTTGTTGTTCAACTATTCTTCCTATAACTTGCCACCGCCAAAACACTCATTATCAATGTAATAATAGATAATGCAAGCAGCTGGTGGGCGATGCTTTGAAAACCGCCGCCGCGCACGAAAACGGTGCGGATGGCGTCGGCGAAATAGTGCATAGGGTTGATGTAAGTGGTCAGATAAGCCCAGTCAGGCATTGAGCGGACAGGGGTGAAAAGACCCGAAAGCAACATCAGGCACACCACAAAGAACCACATCACCAACATTGCTTGCTGCATAGAATTGCTGTTGTTGGAGATAATGAGTCCAAACGACGAGAAAAACAGCGCAAGTAGAACCGCCAAAAGATAAACCAGACCAAGCGGCCCTTGACAAGTGATTCCATAGACGAGCCATGAAAGCACAAGGCAGACCGTCAAAACCAATAGCCCGATTATCCAGTACGGAATGAGTTTGGCGAGGATGAACGACCATTTGCTGACGGGCGTGACGTTGATTTGTTCGATAGTGCCTTTTTCTTTTTCGCTGACAATATTGAGCGCGGGCAAAAATCCGCAGAGCATCATCATCAGAATGCCCATCAACGCAGGAATCATAAAAACCTTGTAGTCTTGTCCTTTGTTGTAAAGATATAACGTATTGACATCCAACGGAATATTTGCCGCCGTCGGTGTAATTTTTGCGGCAACAATTTGCGACAGGTAGGCAGACCCAATTGAACCTTTTGTACCGTTTACGGCGTTGGCGGCGATTAGAAATTTGCCGTCGCGGATTTCGAGAATAATGTCGGCGGTAGATGTCTCGATGTCTTTGAGGGCTTCTTGATAAGTGGATTTTTGTCCGTTGAAAATAAAATAGTTGGAAGCCTCAATGCTGTGGACGAGTTGTTGAGAAATGGTAGTGCGGTCATAATCCACCACATCCACGCGGATGTTTTTGACCTCCTGATTCATCACCCACGGCATCACGCACATCACCATTATGGGAAAGATAAAAATTATCCTCGGCATAAACGAATTGCGCCTTATCTGCAAAAACTCCTTCTGTATCAAATATTTTATCATAATCAATTTTGTTTTAATTGTCAACTCCAATCTCTCCTCTTTAAATCTCTCCTCTCTCTACTCCAACCGTGTTTTAAATTTTTTCAGCGACACGGTAAGCAACAATGTTGTCATACCGATCAGCACCATAACCTCGTGCCAAACTTCGCTGATGCCGACGCCCATAATCATCAGTTTGCGCATTGCTTGGATGTAATAACGCGGCGGAATTATGGCGGACACCCATTGGAGGATTGTTGGCATCGACTCCACAGGAAACAACATTCCCGAAAGCATCACGGTTGGCAGTAGCAACACCATTGCCGACACAAGGAGCGCGACAAATTGTGTTTTGGCGATGTTGGAAATCAGCAATCCCAGCGACAACGCCAACGCAATGTAGATGAGCGACACGACGAAAATCCAGCCCAAAGAACCTGCCAGCGGCACGTCAAGTACAATTGACGCCATCAACAAAATCACCGCAAGTATTATGAGTGCCAGTAACAAGTATGGAACCACCTTTGCGACGATAATCATCAGCGGGCGGACGGGCGACACCAACAATATTTCCATCGTGCCGCGTTCTTTTTCGCGGACAATGCTTACGGAGGTCATCATTGCGCAAATTAGCAATAGGAGCATACCCATAATTGCAGGTACAAAATTGTATGCCGAGCGCATTTGGGGGTTGTAAAGCAAATGTGATGTTAGGGGTGAATTTTCGGACGGAAATAGCGTCTGACGGGCGTAATTGGTCCATTGTTGCGCCATATTTGGGTCTGCGCCGTCCACGATAATCTGAACGCCTGAATGTTTAGACGCAAAATTCTTCGCAAATACCACGGCCATATCCGCTTTTTGGTGGCGGATGGCAATTTCGGCGTCTTTGGGCGTGGCTACGGTGGCTATTATCGTGAAATATTCGGAGGCTGCGAGACGGTTTACGGCGGCTTGCGTCTGATGGTCCATCTGCGATGTCACCACCACCGTGCGGACATTCTTGACGTCGTTGGTGATGGCAAAACCAAAAATCAGCATCATCACCACGGGCATACCAAACAGTATGAGCATCGTGCGTTTGTCGCGCAAGATATGGCGGGTTTCCTTTATTACAAATGATACAAACTGTTTCATAATCTAATCTCCTCGTTTTGCTTCGCGTGCCAGATATGTGAAAACGTGGTCCATATCTGGCTGATGGAAACGTTGTTTAAGTTCGTCGGGCGTGCCAATCGCGCTGATTTTGCCGTCCACCATAATCGAAATCCTGTTGCAGTATTCCGCCTCGTCCATATAGTGCGTGGTCACAAAAACAGTGATTCCACGTTTGGCAGCGTCGTAAATCAATTCCCAGAATTGTCGGCGCGTCGCAGGGTCAACACCGCCCGTGGGTTCGTCCAAAAAGACGATGGCGGGCTCGTGGAAGATGGAGACAGAGAACGCCAATTTTTGTTTCCAACCCAACGGCAATGAGCCTACAAGGTCGTTTTTATGTTCCTCAAATTTCAATTGCCGCAACAACGCCTCTGTCTTGGTTTTGATTTCGTCGTCCTTCATCCCATAAATTCCCGCAAAAAGGCGGATATTTTCGGCAACTGTCAGGTCTTCGTACAGCGAAAATTTTTGGCTCATATAGCCGATGTTTTTTTTGATTTGTTCGTGCTCAGTACGGATGTCAAAACCAGCCACTGTGCCAGTGCCGTCAGTGGGTTGGTTGAGCCCCGTGAGGATGTGCATAGCGGTAGTTTTGCCGGCTCCGTTCGCGCCCAAAAATCCAAAAATTTCGCCCCGTTTTACCGAAAAACTGATATCGTCAACGGCGCGGAAATTGCCAAACGCCTTCACCAAATGCGATACTTCTATCACGTTTTCGCCGTTAGAGCCGATGACATTTTCGTGGTTGATTCCGGGTGGATTGAAAACGTCCTTGAACCTGTCCAAAATGATTTCGGGGCTGTCGATTCCCATTATCCGGCCTTCGCTCAGAAACGCCACCCGCTCGCAACGCCTCACCTCGTCGAGGTATGGAGTGGAAGCTACGATTGTGATTCCGCGCTCTTTCAACATCGAGAGCATATCCCAAAATTCTTTTCGGGAGACGGGGTCAACGCCTGTTGTCGGCTCGTCAAGAAACAATATGCTCGGCTTATGTATAAGCGCACAACTCAACGCCAATTTTTGTTTCATGCCGCCAGAAAGCGCACCCGCCTTGCGGTCCTTGAATTTTTCAATTTGCGAATAAATAGCCTTGATGCTGTCGTAGCCTTCATCGATTGTAGTCCCAAACAATGTCGCAAAAAACTCCAAGTTTTCCTGCACCGTCAGGTCTTGATATAGCGAAAAACGTCCCGGCATATAGCCGACGCATTTTCGGATTTCTTTCATCTGACTTGCCACGTCAAAACCGTCCACCGTCGCCGTCCCCCCGTCGGGCAACAGCAACGTGCAGAGGATTCGGAACATAGAAGTCTTGCCCGCGCCGTCGGGTCCAATCAGTCCAAAGACCTCGCCCCGCCCCACGGAAAACGAAACATCATCCAGAGCCTTCACCCTGCCGTATGTTTTTGTAATATGTCTAACCTCAATGACGTCCATGGTTAATAATTGTAAATGCGAAACTTAAGTAATTTTTTTATTTGTTACAATACAAAAAATCGTTTCATTCGTTGTTAAAAAACATTTTTCAATTTTCAATTTTCACTTCCCCGTACATTCCGATTTTTACATAGCCGTCGTTTTTGATTGCGACTTTCAACGCATACACCAAGTCGGCGCGTTCGTCGTCGGTGAGGATTGTTTTCGGGGTAAATTCGGCGCGGCTCGAAATCCAGGACACCGTGCCTTCGTACTCCTTTTTCTGACCTTTGCCGTAATCCGCAAAAACTTTGGCTTTTTGTCCTATCCTGATGTTCTGCAACTGTGCGGAAGTAACGTATGCACGGATGAACATTTTTTCGGTGTCGGCAATTTTGAACAGCGGTTTTCCGACGGACGCAAATTCGCCTTTTTCGGCATATTGCTCCAAAACAATTCCTTTGATCGGCGCGGAAATATGACATTTGCGCAATTGGTCTTGCAACAGGCTCACTTGCACGTCGGTGGCTGCCATCTGTTTGTTGAGGGTGTTGGTGCTTGTGTTGAGCGTGGAAATCTGTGCGTCCAACTGTTTTTGCAAAACTTGCACCTGATTGTTGGCGTCATCGAGCATCTTGCGCGGCGCGGCTCCGTCGTCAACAAGTTCTTTGTAGCGTTGTTGGTCTTGTTTCGCCTTCTGCAACTGCTGACGTGTGGCGGCTATCTGAGCCTCCATATTCGGCTTTTGACTTTGATAGACATCCTTCGTGGCGTCTGCCTGTTGGATTTTCAGCCAGATTTGTGTGGTGTCTATCAGTCCAACTTCCTGACCAAGTGCAACCTCGTCGCCCTCTGTAACGTCAAATTTTGTCAGGATGCCGTTCTGTTCGGCTGCAACCGTCACTTCCGTAGCCTCAAAAGTGCCCGTGGCATCGTATTCCTTTTCGTTCTTGGCGCAGCCAGCAAGCACCGCCAGCCCTGCTGCAATTATCATCAATCTTTTCATAATTTTTATTGGTTGGTTGTGTATTTCAAATCGTAAATTTCTTTGAGCATTTCGATTTCGTGCACCGTCTGCTGAATTTTTGCAACATTCTCCGCGTTGATTTCTTTCAACAAGTCGTTGACGTCGATGATTCCGTGCGAAAGTTTTGATTCGGCGGCCTTGCGGATTGACGTGCGCAAGGAAATGATTTCCTCGTCGTCAGCCATCAGCCTGCGATAACGCGCGATGTTTTCATTTTGCTGAATCTGCTCCAAATTGTTGTTGAACAAAAAGACATCGCGGTTGGATTCTGCTGTCTCACGTTGCAATTGTAACTTCGCCTTGTCGTTTTTGCGGGTGTAAAACGGGGCGATGTTCCAAGTGAGCCGCGCACCAATCATCCCGTTCCAAGAGGATTGGCGTTTCATCATGTCCTCAAACAAATTGTAGCCGGGATAGCCGTAATAACCCTGCACAAAAACTCCTAATTTGGGTTTCAATGCTGCGTCAAGTGCCTTCTCCTGAGCCTCCGACAATCTCAATTGCGCGTCAATCGCTTTCAATTCAGGACGTTGGTTGGACTGAGGGTCGGGATAAAAGAGGGAGTCGGGCTTTTGTGGCGCATTGATTTCCATACCGCAAAACGCCTCCAACATCCTCACAACCGCTTGCCTCTGCGCCTCGATGCCTGTAAGTTGCTGCGCCGTGTTGAGCCGTTCCGCCTTCACGTTAAGGTAGTCGCTCTCCGCCGCCGTACCGCCGTTTGCCATCGAAAGAAGTTTCTTTTCGTTGGCGGCGAGAAGTTCCTGCAAATCCTTGTTGAGGGCTATTTGTTTGTCGAGAAGCAACAGTCCAAAGTACATCTCGTTGACACGCTTTCGCACCTGATACATATTGGTCTCGTTGAGGGCTGTCTGCAATTCGCCATGCTGACGCGCTATCTCCGCAGTCTGTCTGATGATTCCGCCGTCGTAAATTGTCTGTTGGACATCTATTCCTACGCGGTATTGATGTTTGCGCAGTCCCTCCATATCGATGCCCATCGTGCGGTACATTTGTTGCATTTGGTCGGGAAACTCCGTCACGTCGCTTTGCAGGGTGGCCTGTGCCGACGCCGTTACCTGTGGCAGCCAACCTTTGCGTATGTTGCTGACAGTCAGTTCCGTCGTTCTTTCTATCAGTCCGTACTGCCGAATGAGCGGATAATTGCGTTCCGCCGCCTGCTGACATTCGTCCAACGTCTGTGCCTGTGTCATCATCGGCAGCATTATGAGCCATAAAATGATTTTTCTCATAGTCAATTGCGTTTTAAGAATCTGTTACAAAACTACATTGATTTGGCAATACATCCATTATCCATCATTGGTATTAAATGTTCTTTTTGTTCGATTTTTACATGAAAAGAGCATTTTTTTGATTTTTTTATTATCTTTGCCACGGATTAACAAGTGTAATTATGGGAAAACAACCGAAATTGATGAATTATTCGCAAATGAAGGACATCCTTGCCCCTCATCTTGCAAAGATGCGCGATTTTATGTATATCAGCAACGAATTGGGTATGGTTTATGGAAATCCCCAATTATTTTTGATTGCATTGCATCACAACACGCCGCCTTTTGTCATCGACGATTATCGGATTGGGATTATTGTAGGCGGCGAGGCGCGAATCAGCTTCAATCTCGTGGAACGTCATCTCACGCCGGGTACGTTGGTTTTTGTTGGTCCGGGCACAATTTTGACCCCGATTGAATTTAAAGGCGATTTTGAAATTTATGGGATAGGGCTGTTTGCTGATTTTCCGATGCCTTTTGCGGCGGGTCAGATGCCGTCCGCGTTCAATGGTCAGGTGCGCGATTTTCTGGTGAAGGCCTCCGATGGCGACGTCGCCTCCGCTCGCCATATTATCGACGCGATTTGGCATATTGTTCACCAACCGGATTATAACCGTCAGACAGTCAGTAGCCTTGTTGCCGCAATGATGTACCTTTACGACGGTGTTTACCGCCGTCATAAAGACCTGATGGCGGCGTCACAGTCGCGAGAACAGACCATTTTCGACCGTTTTATTTGCCTTGTCAACCAATACGCCGCCCGCGAGCATCAGATTGGTTTTTACGCCGATAAAATGTGTCTGACGGAGCGTTATTTCGGCACGATAATCCGTCAGGTGAGCGGCTCCACCGCCAAGGAATGGATAGACCGCGCCCTCGTTACCCGCATAAAAATCGAGTTGAAACACACCGACAAGCCCATCGCCCAAATCTCCGACGAGATGAATTTTCCCAACCCCTCGTTTTTCAGCAAGTATTTCAAACGCACGGTCGGAATGACTCCCGGCGAATATCGGGATGGTTAATGCAGAAATTAATATAAAAAAGTAGAAATAAAAGCGTCGTTTTGGCTTCTCGCATAATTGAGTCGTCAGAAAAAAAATGCGCTGATTATCATCTATTTCCCGATGCAAAAGTTCTTGAAAATATTACCAAGCACCTCGTCCGTCGTAATTTCGTCGCCGGTGATTTCGGCGAAGGAGCGCAAAGCGTCGCGGATGTCTTGCGATACAAATTCGCCGGAAAGACCTGAAATTAAGGCGGTTTCGGCGCGTTGGATTGACGACAACGCCTCCGCAAAAATCGTGTAGTGGCGGACATTGGTCAGGATTACTTCGTCCTGATTGTAATCCGCCGCACCGAGTTGCGAAATCTTGGCAAAGAGCGCGTCGAGGTTGGTGCGGTGCTTGGCGGAGATTTTCACGACGTGTACATCCTGCGGCAAAACGCTGACATCAACATCGCCGCAAATATCTGATTTGTTGACAACTGCAATCACCTTCGACTTCGGAAAATCGTTGGGAATTATATCGTGGAATTGCGCGAGAATATCGCCTGCGGCGTTGAGTACAATCAACACAATATCAGCCTTTTGGATTGCATTTTTGGCGCGGTCGATGCCGAGTTTTTCTATTTTGTCGTCCGTGTAGCGGATTCCGGCGGTGTCGATGAGGCGGTAGGTAACGCCATTAATATTAAGGTAATCCTCCAAAACGTCGCGAGTGGTGCCGGGAATGTCTGACACAATGGCGCGTTCGTCATTCAGGAGCGCGTTCAAAAGTGTTGATTTGCCGGCATTTGGCTCGCCGCAGATGGCTACGGGGATGCC
>JAGCRY010000097.1 GCA_017964465.1 Bacteroidales bacterium
GAGATTGGTGTATTCATTTATTTTGATTAATCACTTGTAAAACAATCAGTTGTCCATTACCCACGTGTCCTTGAATCCGCCACCTTGCGACGAATTGACTATGAATGAATCGGGATTGCGCGAAAATCTTGTCAATCCGCATTTCCACACCGTGGTTTGTTCGCCTGTGATGACGTATGCCCTGAGGTCGGCCTTGCGCTCCACAATGCGGTCGCCTTCAAAAATTGGAAGATCCTTGAAATCAATCACTTCTTGCGCAATCCACCGCCTTGGCTGCGAGATTACGAGGTTTTTGATTTCGTTGAATTTCTCGTCGGAGAGTTTGGCGCAGAATATCACGCCGTAGCCGCCCGCCTCTGCCACGTCTTTGATTACAAGACGACGCAGATTTTCGAGCACAAATTTTCTATCTTCCTCATAGAATGGTAGATACGTGGGCGCATTTTTGAGGATTGGTTCTTCGTTGAGGTAATAACGAATCATCTTGGGCACAAAATAATATATGCCCTTGTCGTCTGCCACACCGTTGCCGGGTGCGTTTACAATAGCCACATTGCCCGCCTTGTAAGCCTGCATAATGTTTGGCACGCCAATCAACGACTCTGCGCAGAATACCATAGGGTCGAGATATTCGTCAGAAATTCGGCGATATACCGCCCCTACGCGCTGTTTGCCGCCGCCCACGGTCTTGTAGTAGAGTTTTTCGTCTTCCACGAGCAAATCCTGACCCGTAGCCAACACCGCGCCCGTTTTTTCAGCAAAATACGAATGTTCAAAATATGCCGAATTGTAGCGTCCGGGCGTGAGTATTACGTTGATGCCATCTTTCTTGACGTAATCCATCATATTTTTGAGAAGCGTGGCGTAGTTGCGGTTGTCGCAAATGGCATTATTCTCAAAGGTTTCGGGCGAGATGTTTCTCGTTATCTCCCTTGCAATTAGCGGATAAGACGCGCCTGACGGTATTCGGAGATTGTCTTCCAAAATGTACCATTCGTCGTCTTTGCCGTGTACGAGGTCGATGCCCGAAATGTGCGACCAAATGCCCATCGACGGCATTATCCCCTCGCAAAATGGCAGGTATCCCGACGATGAATATACAAAATCTTCGGGTACTACATTGTCCTTGACAATCTGTTTGTTGCCATATATATCTTTAAGGAAAAGATTAAGCGCATTCACCCTCTGCACAAGTCCGCGTTCGAGCCGTTGCCATTCGCGGCCCGAAATCTTGCGAGCGATTGCGTCAAACGGGAAAATTTGCTCCTTAAACTCGCCGTTTTTGTAGATTCCGAACCTCACACCGTAGCGAAACATCCAACTGTTAACGCTGTCCCTTTGTGTTATCAAACTATCCATAATCGTAATTCTTTAAGTTTCTTGACACAAAGTAAGACAGTTTTTTCAGGGTGTACAAGCGTTTTACGGTGCTTTAAGTGAATAACTTAGTGCAAAGACGTGAAAAACGTAAAATGAGGATAGATGATTACTCCAAATTCCCCTCCAACCAATCCGCAAACGCATCCATTTTTTCCTTTGTCATTCCGGGGATTGCGGTGTTGATGTCGGGATAGGTGTCGGCGAGGCAGTAATAGAGAAATACTTCCAACATATTGGCTTTCAGAAGTTTGTCGTAGAAATTTACGTAAAACTCCTCATAAAAGCCTTTCTTTTCGTCGATTGATTCGCAGATGAAAGTTAGCAACAATTTTGAGTTATTAACAAAGTTATCAACATCGGGAAGTCCTGATTCACTGTCTGTTGCGGAGGTTTTCAACTCGTTAATAAACAACATTCCCCATATCAGGTCGTTGTCCTCTTTGGTGAGTTGAGAGTCATTGGCGGTTTTTTCGTCGATGATGGTGTTTACGTCGCGGCGACTCATCAAGTCGTTGAGGGCGAGGATGGTTTCCTTGCCGTAAGTTACGGGATTGGTGAATAGGTACATATAATACGCGAGGAAGGCGTGGATGTAGAGTTGCTTGTCATTGTTGAGGGTTGCGATGAGGATGTGCATTGTTGGGTTTGCCTTAGCCTCGTTGGGATAGGCAACTGCAAGACGTTCAAGGAGTTGTAGTTGTTCTTCGGGCTGTTTGCGGATGCCGAGGCACATTGATTTGATGATGCCCGCCTGCAAAACATACTTGCTCCCCTCCCCCATTGCCTCGTTTGCAAACCGCTCAGCCTTCTTGATGTCGCCAATGCGGTAATAATTGTTGGATAGTTGCCAACAAACATAATCCTCCATAAAGTGAAGGGCGTAGAGGTCGGTGAGTTTTTGGTTGCTCTCCGCGAGTTTGCCTTCACTTTGCAGCGCGATAGCCTCTTTGAGTGTCTTGGCGTTTTCCTTTTGGTTTTTGGTCGGCTCCTGCGCTGCGGCTATGGTTGCCGTAAAAATTAAAATTACTACTAAAAGCCTTTTCATATCGTCAAATGCTGCAATTCTTTATACAAATCGCCATTTTGTGGCAAGTTGATTGTTTGAAATCCGAGCGATACGCCCATTGCGGCGTTGTCGGTGCGGTCGTCGATGTAGAGAGTTTCTGTCGGGTCTATTCCTGAATCTTTGATTATGTATTCATAACATTCGCGGTCGGGTTTGCGCAGGTGGATTTCGTTGGAGTAATATTTCTTAACAAACAGATTTTTAGGCCATTGAGCGAGTTGTTCCACATAGTTGACGTGGAGTTCGTTGATGTTGCTGAGGATGTAGAGATTGAATCCCTTGCTGCGGAGGGCGTTGAGGAGCGTGGTATGATGCTCAGGGTAACTAAGTATCATCGCGTTCCAACACCGATTGAAGGTCGCTTCGTCGAGTTTGACAGGGCTGATGTCGTTGAAACCATTCCTAAACTCTTCCGTGCTGCATCTGCCGGTCTCGTAACGGTAACACAAGTCGCTGTCCTGCAACCATTTGTCTATCTGACTTGTGCTGACTTGTGCCGCATTTTTGAACGCTTCAATAGTTGCTTGTATCGACAGCGGAAACAGCACTCCGCCAAGGTCGAACAATATGTTTTTAATTTTTTTCATAAAATGTTCTAAAAAATTTTTGTAATTCAAATATTTGTTTCTAACTTTGCGGTCGCAAAACCGAAAAAGGTTTCGGACCCATAGCTCAGTTGGTTAGAGCACCTGACTCATAATCAGGGAGTCCTAGGTTCAAGCCCTAGTGGGTCCACTTCTTTATTTTTGTCTGTAATACCTTAAAGTTGTTCGTTTTACATCTTTTGTCAGCGTGACTTTTATTGCGTTCAACTGTTTTAGCCTTTCAAAAATTGCCTTGTTTTCTTCCGATCCATCAAACTTAAACCCGTTGCCGAATTGTTCTTTCATGATATTGTTTTGTGCAATCATTATAATCTTGAGTTTCAGGCTGTTGATGGCGTGTGGAATGTCGGTTTTGTATGTGTCCTCGGGCAGTTTACACTGGTCCACGCCGCGTCTTTTCCATAGGTTTTCATTGTAAGATTCGCGCAGGATTGGCAGTTCGAGCGCGAGTTCGCGAACTTTTTCGTCGGGGCTGTTCTGGAAGTATTTCTCGTCGATTGACTGGTTGTTGTCGAGATGCTTGCAGTAGTCGTCGAAAATGCTCTTATAGACCAAGTTGTTGAACTCCATTTCGTCATTGAGGAGCTCGCCGATGATGTGAGTTGCGACGTTGACGTAGCCCTTGTAGCCTGTCGTGACGTCCTCATATTGCTCAAACTCCTTGCTGCCGTAGTTTATGAGGTACATCATTATTTCCTTTTCTTCAGGTTCGGAGTAGATGTTATTGACGAAAGATGGGATTGTAGTCTCCCCTACCCCACCCTCAACAGGCTGATTTTCAGGTGATTCTTCATCGGGATTCACCACCTTCAACTCCGGCTGCCCGATGCCTTGACGAGCCTGTTTGCGCATTTCTTCCTCGCGGAGTTTCTTTATTTCACGGCCTGTTTCTGCATAGAGTGCGTCTTCCTTCACATCGAGTAGTTTTGTACATTCCTTGATGTAAATGGAGCGCGTTACGGCGTTTGAAATCTTTGATATTGAGGTAATTATGCTTTTTATTACCTCGGATTTCTTCAGCGGGTCGTCGGCGTCTTTGAGAAGGATTCTTGTCTTGAACCTTATGAAATCTTCTTCATGGCTGTCGATGTATTCCTGCAACTCTTGCGGCGTATGGCTAAGTGCGTATGAATCAGGGTCTTCTCCATCGGGAAGTAATACAACCTTTACATTGATGTCCTGTTCGAGAATGAGGTCGATGCCTCTTAATGAAGCCTTGATGCCCGCCCAGTCGCCGTCGTAAATCACGGTCAGATTGTTTGTAAAACGCTTAATGACAGATATTTGCCCGGGTGTCAATGAAGTTCCCGAACTTGCCACAGTGTTCATTACGCCGGATTGGTGCATGGAAATCACGTCACAATATCCTTCGCATAGGTAGCATTTGTCACGTTTGACGATTTCGCTTTTTGCCTGATAGATGCCGTAGAGGACATTGCTCTTATGATAAACCTCTGATTCTGGGGAGTTTACGTATTTTGCAAGTTTCTTGTCGTTTGTCATTATTCGTCCGCCAAACGCCACAACCTTGCCCGCCACGGAATGTATGGGGAACATTACACGCCCCGCGAAACGGTCAAATTTATATCCGTCCTCCTTCACAATCGTCAGACCGGTTTTTTCGAGGAATTTGAGTTTATAACCCTTTGCAAGTGCCTCATTTGTAAGTGCTTGCCTATTTGCTGGCGAGTATCCCAACATGAACTTCTCTATCGTTTCGGGACGGAAGCCGCGATGCTGGAAGTATGTGAGGCCAATCGCCTGCCCTTCTTCATGGTTAAGTAGTTGATCATGAAAGTATTGGGACGCGAATTGATTGACGATTCCCATGCTTTCACGGTCTTCATGCTCCTCCATTTCCTCCTTTGAAAGCTCCTTTTCCTTCACGACAATGCCGTATTTGTTTGCAACATATTTGAGAGCCTCGGGGTATGTCATGTTTTCATGGCGCATGACGAAAGAAATGGGCGTTCCAGCCGCGCCGCAACCGAAGCATTTGAAGATGTTTTTCGCGGGCGACACGGAGAACGACGGCGTTTTCTCGTTGTGGAATGGGCAGTTGCCTATGTAGTTGGCTCCACGCCTTTTAAGCGTCATGAAGTCCTGCACCACATCGAGAATTTGAGCCGAATCTATGATTCTTTGTACTGTCTGTTCGTCAATCATGGAATTTTGTTGATAAAAATTTGCCACAAAGTTAAAAAAGTTTTCGATTTTTGCGGATATGAATTAATTTTGCATTTTGGATTTTGGTTATTTTTAACACAACAAAGCATGAAGAAAGGCAAATACATAAGAGGCACATACCTTGGCGACTCCCCTACCCTATCCGGCGCGGGCGGAGTCATGTTGGCGGATAACAATGACAGTTTCATAAAACGTTATCTGCCAGCGATTTTGATTGTTATATTGACCGCTTTTGTGTATTCGTTCAGTCTTGATAATCACGCAACTAACTGGGACGATGAGAAATACACGGAGCAAAGCACATTATTGAAAACCCTTGATAAAGAAACGGTCTGGCGGATGTTCACGTCCGACGACCCTGACGAGCGTTATTGCATGGGTAACTACCACCCACTCACGATGTTAACGCTCAATCTCGACTACCATTTTTCCGACAAACAGCCAAATGGCAAGGTCTACCCTATCCGATTCATTGTTGTGAACATTATTCTGCACCTGATGAGCTGTGCACTTCTCTATTTAATTTGCCTTCAGCTATTTAACAAGCGCATCTACCCTATCGTCATAACGATTCTCTTTGGAATCCACACCCTACATGTCGAATCCGTGACGTGGATATCAGAAAGAAAAGACGTTTTATATACAATGTTTTACTTTTTGTCGTTGTTTTTATACATTCTCTATCGACGACGAAATAATGTAATGTTTTATATACTTTCGTGTATAATCTTCATACTCAGCGCGTTATCTAAAGGCCAAGCAGTTTTCCTGACTGCGTCGCTTTTTATTGTGGATTATCTACTTCTCGAAAATTATCCAAGCGTGGAAATTTTCAAACAAAAACCGCGTCTTTTGCTCGACAAAATACCGTTTATCGTGATTTCTCTCGTCTTTGGCTTCATTTCCATAAAGGCGCAGGCAGCATCAACGGCGTTAGCGGAGACAGACCAGTATGAAGTTTGGCAGAGGATTCCATTCGGCAGTAATGGATTTTTCCAGTACATCTGGCGTTTCATTCTGCCGGTTCATTTAGCGAATCTCTATCCTTATCCTGACATCATTCACCGCACAGTTCCTGTCCTGTACTGGCTCACAGTGCCGATTTTCATTGTTTTGATTGTTGTCAACTTCTTCATTTACAAGAAGAACAAGATTGTGACGTTTGGACTTACATTCTTCATTGCAAACATCATCATGTTGCTTCAGTTCATTCCTGTCGGCAGCGCGATGTACTCCGATCGTTACATCTACATACCAAGTGTGGGGCTTTCGGTGTTGTTAGCATACCTGTTGGATTGGCTGTGCACGAAATACACAGAAAAACGTAATGTATTTTACATAATATTTTCTATTTATTCTTTACTTTTATGCTATTTAACTGTACAGCGTGAAAAAATTTGGCACGATAGCTTGACATTATGGTCAGATTGCGTGTCAAAATATCCAGAAGCCGTGATAGGGTGGAATAATCTCGGTACTCAATATAATCTCTTGGCGGATTCTCTATACAAGAAGACCGACGAGGCGAAGTTCCTTGATTATAAGAAAAAGGCTATAGAATGCTTTACACAGGGCGTGAAGTACAAACCGGACTACACAAATGCGTTCTTCAATAGGGGAAAGACCGCTCGTGACATCTATGATTTCAATGGAGACACGGCGTATTTCAATTCTGCATACAGCGATTTCAACACCGCCGTAGTGAGCGACTTAAAGTTTGCGCCCGCGTTCCATAGCCGTGCACTGATTTACGATAGTAGGGCAGAGGCTTTCATGGGAATCAATGAAGATTCGGCAAAATTCTACACGAATCTCGCGCTTTTCGACTTTGACCGCGCAATCGAACTCGATCCTTCAATGGCTGAAGTATATATAAACCGTGGCACGACATACGGAAAGTCTGGAAATTTCGCGAAGTCGGTCGAGGATTTCAATATATACGAAACTATACATCCCGACAGTCCGGCTCTTTATTCAAATAGGGGACTGGCGTACAACGGTTTGAAGGACTATGACAATGCTCTCAAAGACTATGCGCGATGTCTTGAATTGGATTCGCTGTATGAGGGCGCACTGTTCAACAGGTCTATTACATACCGTTCTATGGGCGATTCTCTACGAGATACGAAGTATTATGAACTTGCCGCGAAGGACATTAGCAAGTGCATACAGATTTCGCCGAACAAGTCTTCATACTATTACTTGCGCGGCATTTGCAGTTTGCTTGCGAACGATAGGGTAGGGGCTTGCTCCGATTTACATGAGGCGAGCAACATGCATTACACGCCGGCGGATGCGCTCATCAAACAGTATTGTAACGGGCTATGATGCCGGCGTTGTGTTAAAAAACTTTAAAACGTTGTGTCGGTATTATACATTTTATAATTTTGTGATATAACAAATGATACCTATTGGCTATGCAAATAAAAAGTTGGTGTTGCTGTTCATTTTGGGGCTGTTTGCGCTCAAAGGGACGGCACAGACTTGTATGGTCTTTGAGGGTGACACAATCAACGTCACAGACCTCGACAGCATGAAGCAAGGCACGTGGTATTATTTTTATGACAGTCTTCAGACCATCGTGTCATGCTCCGGCACATACGTTGACAATAAGCGTCAGGGCGTCTGGACCGATTATTACCGCAATGGAAACAAACGTTGTGAGATTACGTATTTTGACAATCACAAGTACGGACCGATGAAATCTTTCTACGAAAACGGCAATATTGCCGAGGAAGGATATTGGGACGGGCGACATTGGGTTGGCAGCTACAAGTTCTATTTTTCAAGTGGGAAGATTGCCTACGACTGGAACTATGGCGACGAGGGCAATAGGGTAGGGGAGCAGTCCTACTACTATGAAAACGGGCAGCTCATGCGCCTCGGCACGTGGGTTGACGGCTACGCGGACGGCATTGTGGCTGAATATTACGACAGCGGCAACCTCCGCAGCGAAAGCCAGTGGAAGATGGGTCGCGTGGACGGCATCATGAAGGAATACTACAACAGCGGCAGCCTGAGTGCGAGTCGAGTGTTCAGGGATGGAGTTTATGATGAAGAAGCCTCACGCGTATATCGCGATCGTGCGGAACAACTGCCAACGGATAGTGACAGAGATACCACGACAATCACGCCTGTGGAGCCTGAAAACACAATCGTCCTCGAGCAGGCTGACAATCCTGAACTCTTCACGGGCACCGGCTACTATAAGTTGCTCACGCCAGACAGGAAGGTTGACCGCGAGGGCAATTTTGTGAACGGTACGCTGATGAGCGGCAAACGTTATTACTACAACTCTTCCGGCAAGGTTATCAGGATTGCTGAATACGAAGGCGGCAGGGTTGTTAACGTGATTGAAAAATAAGAGACCAACATAAAGAACTGCTTTTTTTTACGATAGAGAATTACTATTTAACTAAAAATAACGATGAACACAAACTTATTGGTTTACAATTCGTTGAGTAGGACGATGCAGAAATTCGAGCCTATCAACCCGCCGTATGTGGGTATGTACGTGTGCGGCCCCACGGTCTATGGTCCGGCTCACCTTGGCCATGCGCGTCCCGCTATCACTTTCGACTTGATTTTCAGATACTTGAAATATCTCGGCTACAAAGTTCGTTACGTCCGCAACATCACAGACGTAGGACATTTGGAGCAGGATTCGGACACCGGCGACGACAAGATTGCCAAGAAGGCGAAGCTCGAAAACCTCGAACCGATGGAAATCGTGCAGATTTATACCGAGGACTACCACAAGAACATGCGCCTTCTCAACGTGTTGCCGCCGTCGATAGAGCCCCACGCATCGGGTCACATCATCGAGCAGCAGCAGCTCGTGGAGAAGATTCTTAAAAACGGTTACGCCTACGAGAGCAACGGCTCGGTATATTTCGACATAAAGAAATACGCCGAGAAGTACCGCTACGGCAAGCTTTCGGGCAGGAATGTTGACGACCTTTTGGAAAAGACCCGCACCCTCGACGGTCAGGACGAGAAACGCAATCAGTGTGATTTCGCGCTGTGGAAGAAGGCGTCGCCCACGCATTTGATGCATTGGCCGAGTCCGTGGAGTGAAGGTTTTCCGGGTTGGCATTTGGAATGTACTGCAATGGGCGCGAAGTATTTGGGCGAACAGTTTGACATTCACGGCGGCGGCATCGACCTCCAATTCCCGCATCACGAGTGCGAGATTGCGCAGGCTGTTGGCGCATACGGACACGACACTGTGAAGTATTGGTTGCACAACAATATGATTACCATCAACGGCAAGAAGATGGGCAAGTCGCTCGGCAATGCAATGAGCCTCGAGCAATTCTTCGCCGGCGACCATCCGCTCCTCGAACAGCCCTACACGCCTATGACGGTGCGTTTCTTCATCCTTCAAGCGCATTACCGCAGCACGTTGGACTTCTCCAACGAGGCTTTGAAGGCTTCGGAAAAGGGTTTGGAGAAGTTGATGAACGCCATCCACGCATTGAAGGAAATCAAACCGGGCAGCACTTCTTCATTCTCGGTTCAAGAACTTTCCGACAAGTGTTTCGACGCTTTGAATCAGGATTTTAACACGCCTGTAATGATTTCGTACCTTTACGACGGCGTTAAGCACATCAACCTGATGAAAGACGGCAAGGAAACTCTCACGGAAGCCGACCTCAACGCATTGCGCAAGTTGTACAACGACCTCTGCTTTGATATTCTTGGTCTCCTCGACGAGACTGCCACCGCCGCCACCGGCAACAGCAATTCTAATAGCGAAGTGCTTGGTAATCTTGTAGATATGATTCAAAAACTCCGCGCCTCCGCCAAGGCTGAGAAAAACTACGCTCTCTCCGACAAACTCCGCGACGACTTGAAGTCGGCAGGAATCGCGATTAAGGATACGCGAGACGGATACGAGTGGAGTGTGGTGAAAGAGTAATGAATTGATTTTTATATGAATAGGGTAGGGGAGAAGCCCCTGCCCTTTGAAAAAAAATTCCGCCGCGATAGAGAATTGAGTAATTCTCGGTCGCGGCGGAATTGTTTTGGTTATCTTGAATCATTTCGCTTTGTTTTCAAGTCTCTGGTCTATTAAGTCCATTGCTTCGTCGAAGTCCATAACCATTCCGGCGGCTATTTGACGTTCACTTTCGTCGATTCTTGCACGCAACTCCTCGACGGAGAAAGGCTTTGGTGCTGGGCGTTTCAACATTTCTGTTTCCCACCATTCGTTTTCAAAGTCGTCTTCGTAGTCGTTATAGTGAGCGGCTGTGCGCGTAGTTATGTTGTTTCTTCTTGTTTGTGTATTCATAATACAAGTCTTTATTCTAAGATGTACGCTGCAAAATTAATTAGTTTCTGCATAGTTACAAATTTTTTCCAAAAAAAATCCCCCGAAAATTTTTTCCTTTCAAAAAACTCGCGCTAATCCTTAAAAACTTTTCCGCCGCGATAGAGAATTGAGTAATTCTTTATCGCGGCGGAATTGTTACAATCCAAAATACTTTTCTGCCATTGAAATGAGTTGTTCTTCGGTGAGGTTTGCAATTCCAGTCGTGGAAATCGTTGTGTACTCGTCCTTGTTTTTGCCGATGATGAATTTTCGGGCTTTGCTGTCAATTGTTGCAAGGAGATGAAAGTTACCTTTGTATGTTTGTTCTATGCGGATGTTGTTGATTATATGTCCGTTGATTGTATGAGTGGGTGTGTCTGATTTTTGCACAGATGTGTCCCATTCCTTTATGTGGGCGGCGATAGTTGCTTCTACCATTCCTATCCATTGGTCTGATACGCCGTTTTTTGTTGCTATTGTTCTAAATTTTTGTAATGATTCAATCACACTGCGGATGATTGAGTCGGGGCGGCTGATTCCGTTTTCGCGTGCAAAATCGATGATGTCGTTGCGAGTGATATTCTGCAAATTGCCCCCTATCATCAGGCAATGCTCTTTGTTGGGTAGATAGCCGCCGGTATCGAATATGTAGGTCATATCGTATGCAGGCGACAATCGCCACAAGCCTTGTCGATTCATTACAAATGAGAAATTCTTGTTATGGTCGTCCGTATTGTTGGCAAGGATGTTGAAAACCATACGGCGAAACAATTCTCGGCAATCCGCTTCAGGCAGATGCAACTTTCGGCATACAACAAATAGTTTTTCGTAACTGTCGGCTTCGGGATCCATTGCTGCAAGAGTTTGAGTGTGCAGTTTGCCTGTTTCGTTGCGGTCGAATCGTTTGGTGAGAAAATGCTTGATACCATCCACTTCCAATATTTTTGATTCCATCATATTGATACCCGCAGACAATGCCATTTCATAGTATGTCTGTTCCAATTCGGCAGACGAACGGCTTTTGTCGCCAAATTTCAGAATATAATAGTCTAAGTCTGGTTCTACGTCAATCTGTCCGCTTCGTATCTCGCCCGTTTTCTTGTCGATTGCAATTATTCCTTTTGGCTGACGACCACCTGCGGATGTGCCAACGGCTATCAGAGATTGTAATGTAAGCGATTCGTTGGGCATAATTTTCACATTTTCACGTTCTTTGGCGATTTTTTCCGCCAAATATGCCAATGCCTTGATGTCTATCTTGCCGGGTGTCGTCCGTCGTTCTATCTCTGGTTCAAATTCCAATGCGCCCATCCCTCGTTTGCCGATGAACGCCAATTTTTCGAGAGGAGTGATGTTTCGTTCTGTAAGATGATTTTTAATTCTCCATTGCTCAAACATCAAATTTCCCCAAGCGTCAGGCAGTGAGTCGGCTATAAATGATGGAAGTTTTTGATAGATGCGTTCTGTTTCGCCAAAAATAGCGCGTGTGCTAAGCGGATTGTGGATAGATGCCGTAAGTGGTGCTACGTCCAATGACCCTTTCAAAAACTCCGGATTGTATGTAAAAAACGACGTTTTGCGGGCGTCGTGCCAAGCCAAACGCCCAATTTCCTGTCCCCATAGTAATACTTTTAAAACTTCTCTCATTGCTTTTTGTGTCTTACACGTTGCATTTTTTTGTTTTCTTTGTATAAATATGGAGATTCGGGCTGTTCGGGCATCACGTTTTCGATGTCATTGATGCATCCCACAGCCTTCATTAGCAACAGAAAAGTTGATAGAGAAATGTTAGTAACCATTCCATTTTCAAAACGATAGATGGTTAGCGACGACAATCCCGCCATCTCTGCCACTTCTTTCTGTGTCATATTTGCTCTCAGTCGATAATCCTTGAAACGGCTGCCGAGCATTCTCACCAATTCAGGTGCTGAATATTCTGTATAATCCGCCATATTTAATATTACATTTTTGATAGTTTATAGCCTGATTTTGGCTTTAATACTACATTTTTGTATGTTTATTGGCGCAAATATATACATTGTTGGGCATAATTCCAAACTTTTGTTTGTAAAAAATCCCTATTTCCTAAAATTCAGCGGATTGGGAAGGTTTTCGTATTTTACGATGTCCACCTTTGCGCTGCCGACCACGAGGCTCATCTGGGCGCGGATGGGGATTTTGTTGCCGTCAGCGGAAATGTACATTTTCAGGGCGTTCTTGTCGGTGAATACGCCCGATACTTCAACTACTGGAATGAATTTATAACAACTGATTTTGCCGAGTTTTGAGATTTTTACGTCCTCAATGCCGGCGTATTTGAGGTAGAGCGGCCAATTTTCCTCGCTGAAAAAAGTGTTGACCTTAATA
>JAGCRY010000098.1 GCA_017964465.1 Bacteroidales bacterium
CGGCTATTCTGACCTCGCGTTGACGTATAAGAGAGAGCCTTCGAGCAAAAACACCGTGATTTCCTGCGACGTCAAGTATGCCAAATTCCAAGGCAAATATGCCGTCAAGAGCATCGACTCAAAGACTTTGACCGGCGGCGCGGAGGTGTTCAGCGACAGTTTTGTGGTAAATACGGTGGAGCAAAAGTCGCCGAAGAAAGTGAGCGGCAAAGTTTTTTATTATAGGTGATTGGAAGCTTCTGTTGTTTGTAATTATTTTTTGCTAAAAAAATCCCCCCATTCGCTCGCATTTAATATTTTTTATTATCTTTGCGGATTGAATGAAACCGAACACCGGTGTTCTGTTCAAAACGAGAAAAATGAAGCGTACTGTATTGGAGATGCTCAAAACTGCATCTCAGGAATATAAGGACAATAATTATGTATCCGACAAGACTGACGAAGGGTGGGAGAGCCTCACTTTCAGTCAGGTGGACGCGGTGTCGTCTAACCTCGCGATAGGTCTTATCAAAGAAGGCCTGCATCCGGTTGACAAGGTCGGAATCGTGTCGGAGGGGCGTTCAGCGTGGATTGTTTCGGAATTTGCGATACTCAAAGCCCGCGCCGTCGCCGTGCCGCTTAGTGTCAAGTTGCAGCCCGAGGAGATTGCGTTCCGATTGTTGCACTCCGAGAGCAAATTCTTGGTGGTCTCCAAAAACTGCATTCAAAAGATTATCTCCATCGCCGACCGTCTCAACGAGGCTGGTGTCAAAATTGTATATCTCGACAAGCCCGACAATGACACCGACGATTACAAAAAGTCGTTGCCGCAGTTTTTCTATTATGACGACCTCGTGATGTTTGGGCATAAGCACAATTCCGAATACATCAACCTCCTGCAAGAGCGTATGTCGCAGGTAGCCGAGGATGATTTGGTGGCAATTAGTTACACCTCCGGCACGGCGGGCAATCCTAAGGGTGTAATGCTCACACACCTTAATTATTGGTCAAATTCCCACGACGCAGTGCAGCATTTCAGGCTCGAAAACCATTTGAGGCTGTTTGTTGTATTGCCCATCGACCACGCCTTCGCTCACACCGTGGGCATATATTGCGGCGTGTTGTGCGGATTGTCGCTGTATTTTGTGGATTCGAGAGGCGGATTGCGCAATCAGTTGAAAAACATCGTACCCAACATAAAAGACTGTCAACCCGAATTTATGCTCAGCGTGCCCGCGTTGATGAGCAATTTTATGCGCAAGATTCAAGATTCGGTCGCAAGCAAGGGCAAGTTTGTCAATTGGTTGTTTAAGAAAGGCCTCAAAAATGGCATTCTCTATTATGGCGACGGTCTCCAAAAGCCAAAACTCACCCGCCGCCTGTTCAGGTATCCGATTTACAACCTCGCCGAAAAAATGGTTTTCAGCAAGGTCAGGAAGGTGTTTGGAGATAGTTTCAGGTTTTTCATCTGCGGCGGGGCGTTGTTGGAGATTAAGCAACAACAATTTTTCAACTGTATCGGCGCACCCGTGATGCAGGGCTACGGACTTTCGGAAGCGTCGCCCGTGGTTAGTGTCAACCAAAGGCATTATCACCGTTTTGGCTCGTCGGGCAGGGTTCTTTCGGGTTTCGATTGCAAGATACTCGACCACGACGGCAAGGAGTTGCCACCCAATACCAAAGGCATTGTTACGCTCCGTGGATTGAGCGTGATGAAGGGTTATTATAAAAATCCCGATGCCACCGCCGACACTATCCACGACGGCTGCCTCAATACCGGCGATATGGGTTATCTCGACCAAGATGGTTTCCTCTACGTCACGGGACGCGAAAAGGCGTTGCTCATCAGTGCCGACGGCGAAAAATATTCGCCCGAGGAGATTGAGGATGCAGTAGTCAATTGTTCAGATTTTGTGATTCAGTGCGTCCTCTACAACGACCACAGCAAATACACCACGGCGTTGATAACTCTCGACCGCGACCGCCTGAAAAAGTACGCTTCGGAACACGACATCACATCGCCGGAGAAGTTGCTCGACGTGGTTAGGAAATCATTCCTTGCATTTGTAGATGACTACACTTACAAAGATATGTTCCCTAAACAATGGATACCGTCGGTGTTCCACATTGTAGCCGAGCCATTCTCCGAACAGAACGGCCTTGTAAATTCCACGATGAAGATAATCAGATACAAGGTTTTGGGCAAATTCAAGGACGTTTTTGTCCAAATGACCACGCCCGAAGGCAAGGCAGAGAACGAAAAGGAAAATTTGAAGGTGTTGGAAAGTTATTTGGGATAAATTTGTTACATTTTTAATAACCTCATTAATTATGAAAAGACTTTTGCATCCATTGCTGATTGTTTTCATGTTGCTCGTCGTGTACTCGTGCGGCGATGATGATGACGGTCGCACAAAATTTACCGTGACATTCGATACTGACGGCGGCAGCGCAGTTCCGTCTAAGACAGTAAAAGAAGGCGATAAAGTTTCCAAGCCTGAAGACCCGACGAAGGACAACTGCGTTTTTCAGGGTTGGTATCTCGGTGACGACAGGTTTAATTTCGTCTCTACTTCCATTACAGCTGACATCACACTCAAGGCGTTATTTAAAAGAGTTGATGCGTTCTCCATATCTGAAACCAAGCAAGTCTATTTCTCCAAGGGCAATTTGCAGTACAATCACAAAAACAAGGAATGGCGTTTCGCTCCCAACCAGTACGACTGCATAGGTAGAGAAGGCAACTCCAGGATTGCCCGCGACGATTATGACGGCTACATCGACCTATTTGGCTGGGGCACGGGCGACAATCCTATTTTAGCAACTACAGAAAACGACCATTACGCCAACTTCACAGATTGGGGCGTAAATATTGATGGTGGAAATGTATGGCGGACTCTCGCATGGAACGAGTGGCAGTACCTTATTGTGGACCGTGAAGATTCGCGCAAAAAATTTACAGCGGCAGAGGTTGCCGGCGTGCCGGGATTGATATTACTTCCCGACTACTTTGTTTTACCTGAAGGTATTTCGTTCCGCTTTGGTATGGCAGGCTATATTTATGATGGAAAGTATCTTACTTACAAGGAATCTAATGATATTTCCGCATCAGATTGGCAGAAATTGGAATCCGCAGGTGCGGTGTTCTTTCCAGCTGCTGGTTCCCGAGCCGGGAATATGGTATTCGGGGTTGGCGAAGAAGGATTCTACTGGGGGGCTTCGTCTCGCAGTGGTTTGCATTTCTACGAGTTAGATGCGTATGGGGGCAATTTGCACGGGGGACAGGGCTTAGACCGTTACCACGGCTTCTCTGTCCGCCTTGCCCGTGACTTGTAGATGCAAGTGTTTTTCGCATATATGCTGCACACAACTGTGTAGAGACGCGTAAAAAAAATATTAAAAAAAATTTGTTTTATCCGCCGATTGTGATTAACTTTGCGGCGGTATATAATAACACAAAGAACCACTATGGAGCATATCGTTAGCGCAGGAAATATGAAGACGCCTTGGGTCAACCTCGACCCTGAGAAAGGCTTGATAGAACTCGGAGGTCGTTCCATCCCGGAAAACACCGAGAGTGTCTATCGTCCCCTTATAG
>JAGCRY010000099.1 GCA_017964465.1 Bacteroidales bacterium
CGACGCAATTTTCTCGCGTCAGAGGTATTGGGGCGAGCCGTTCCCGGTATATTACAAGGACGGACACGCCGAAATGTTGCCCTTGGACAAATTGCCGCTCACACTGCCCGAAGTAGAATCGTTCCTGCCCACCGAGGATGGCGAACCGCCGTTGTCGAGGGTTGCAACGTGGCAGACCGCCGAAGGCTACCGCTACGAAACATCCACGATGCCCGGTTTTGCGGGTTCGTCGGCATACTACCTCCGCTATATGGATCCCGACAACAACGAAGCCCTCGTCTCCAAACAAGCCAACGAGTATTGGCAGGACGTTGACCTCTACGTAGGCGGCACCGAACACGCCGTGGGACACCTTATATATTCACGTTTTTGGAACAAATTCCTCTACGACCTCGGCTACGTCTGCAAGGACGAACCATTCCGCAAGTTGGTCAACCAAGGAATGATTCAAGGTCGCAGCAACTTCGTATATCGCATCAAGGACACCAACACATTCGTATCCTTGGGCTTGAAAGACCAATACGACACCACCGAACTCCACGTGGACGTCAACATCGTCAAAAACGACATCCTCGACGTAGAGGCATTCCGCAATTGGCGACCCGAATACAACACCGCCGAGTTTATCCTCGAAGACGGCAAGTACGTCTGCGGATGGGGCATCGAGAAGATGAGCAAGTCGATGTACAACGTCGTAAACCCCGATGTCATAGTCGAGACCTACGGCGCGGACACACTGAGGCTCTTCGAGATGTTCTTGGGACCATTGCAACAATCGAAACCTTGGGACACAAGCAACATCGAGGGCGTAAGTCGCTTCCTGAAAAAGTTTTGGAGGCTGTTCTTCACGGGCAAAGACAATTCGCTCTCCATCAGCGACGCCGAACCCACCGAAGCCGAACTCCGCACTCTCCACAAGGTATTGAAGAAGGTGGAATCCGACATCCTCACCCTCGACTACAACACCGCCGTTTCTGCAATGATGATTGCCGTCAACGACCTTACCGCCGCCAAGTGCAACAAGCGCAAAATCCTCGAACCGCTTACGATAGCCCTCGCGCCATTCGCCCCGCACATCACCGAGGAACTGTGGAAACAGTTGGGACACGACACCACGATATTCGATACGAAGTTCCCGGAAGTGATTGAGAGTTACACCGTTGACAACACCAAGTGCTACCCGATAGCCTTCAACGGCAAGACGCGCTTCACCCTCGACCTCCCCGCCGACCTCGATAAGGACGGCATCGAAAAGGCTGTCCGCGAAAACGAGCGTTTCGCCAAGCAAATAGAAGGCAAATCCGTCGTCAAGGTAATCATAGTGCCCGGCAAGATGGTGAACTTCGTCATAAAATAAAAAACAAACAATCAGGCTGATAGTCAAGACATTGACTATCAGCCATTAAATTATAATCAACTACATAATGGCTTCAACATCAAACATAAAGATTTTCTCCGGCACCACGTCGTTGTACCTGTCGGAGAAAATAGCCAAGGCGTTTGGCACGGAACTCGGCAACGTCACAATGAACCATTACAGCGACGGCGAATACCAACCGTGCCTCGAAGAGACGGTGCGCGGCGCGTATGTGTTCATAGTGCAATCGACATTCACTCCGGCGGACAACATTATGGAACTCCTCCTGATGATTGACGCGGCGCGCCGTGCCTCGGCGTACAAGATAGCCGCCGTAATCCCCTACTACGGCTTTGCGCGTCAGGATCGCAAAGACAAGCCGAGAGTCGCCATCGGTTCCAAACTCATCGCCAACCTCCTCACCACTGCGGGAGTTGACCGCGTGATCACGATGGATCTCCACGCCGAACAGATTCAAGGTTTCTTCGACATCCCGGTTGACCACCTGTCGTCGTCCACGATTTTTGTGCCGTTCATCAACTCGCTCCACCTCGACAACCTCGTAATAGCATCACCCGACATCGGCGGCAGCAAACGCGCCAACAAGTACAGCCACTTCCTCGGCGTGCCTATGGTCATCTGCCACAAATACCGCGAGAAGGCCAACGAAGTTGCCGAGATGACCATCATTGGCGACGTCAAGGGCAAGAACGTAATCATCGTTGACGACATCATCGACACCGCCGGCACACTCGCCAAGGCTGCCGACCTGATGATGGACAACGGTGCGCTCTCCGTCCGCGCCATCATCACTCACCCGATACTTTCGGGCCCGGCGTACAACCGCATCGAAAACTCCAAACTCACGAAACTCTACGTAACGGACACCATCCCCCTCAAAAAACCCTGCGACAAAATCGAAGTGCTCACGGTGTCCAACCTCTTCGCCGACGTCATCAACAAGGTATATAACAACCAATCAATCTCGTCGTCGTCGTATCTGAAATAAAGGGATTGGAGTTTGGATATTTATCATAAAAATGCCGTACATCATTTTGTGCGGCATTTTTTTTAAAATGTTTTTGATAGTTTCAACATTATATATAACTATTGCATCAATAGACAAAGGAACTCAAATAGTTGACTATGAAACTGAAATCAATATACTACACCCAAGAGCATTACGGCAGAGAATGGAAAATTTGCTCCGATGGCTCGCAACCAATTGAATTGCAGGCAATAAACCTTATCGTAGGCAAAAACGCATCAGGCAAATCGGGCGTTGTGCGCGTCATAAGGACGTTGGCAGACTTGCTTTGCGGCGAAACCACCCCAAGCAAACTGTTATACAGCACGGCTTCATTTGACGTTACATTTGAAGACAGGGACAAGATTTATATTTACCGCCTTTCATTCCACAAAGGAAGCGTTGTAGAAGAAAAACTTAGTATCGACGGCAACCTCTTAATAGAACGCACCAACGGCTCGGGCAAAATTCTATATTCCAATGTCGGGAAAATGATTGACTTCGCGACAGGCGACAGCACACTCGCCGTCACGCGCGAAGACACTCTCCAACATCCTTATCTTGCCCCGCTCCAAAATTGGGGCAAGTGGCTAAACCATTTCTCTTTCAGTACAAAGATGGGGCAAAACATCGCCATCAAAGAAGGTTCGCGCGAATTGCAAAACAACGAAACCATCAGCGTAAAAGAATCAGACCGTGTAGCCGATATGTTCAGTCTGGGATGCGCCATCGACGAGAATTTCATTGGCAGGATTATCGACGATGCCAAGGCCATCAACTACAACATTTCGGGACTTTCAATAGAAAACATCCACCATCCCGTACTCAATGTAAAAGTGATTGCCGTCAACGAAGACCGTCTCGCAGGATACACTGACCAAACAGAAATGTCGTCAGGAATGTTCAGGGCGTTTTCGTTGCTGATACAGATGGAATACGCCATCCTCCGCAAGACCGCTACCTGCATCCTGATCGACGACATCGGCGAAGGGCTCGACTACGACCGCTCCAAACAACTTATCGCCCTTGTAAAACAAAAAGCCGAGGCTCACGACATTCAACTCATAATGACCACCAACGACGAGAACATTATGAACGGCATCGACATCGACTATTGGCAGATAGTAGTGCGTGAGGACGGCCGCACCGTATTCTACAACCGTCAAAACACCAAGGAATTGTTTGACGAGTTCGAGTACGCAGGATTCAGCAACTCAAAATTCTTCAAGTTGAATATGTTTAAGGAAGACAACTAAATGAAAGGCATAGCGTTTTTTGTAGAAGGTGCAACAGAATACGACTTCATACTTCAACTATTGCAGTCAAAATATGCATTTTGGAAGCCTCTACCAATCACAGACCACGTCTGCATTTTGGACAGCACCGACAACCGATACCGCGCACGAATCAGCAACGCGGCAAGCGATTCCCGTGTGAAAGACGAACTGTGGGACAGCCAAGAAAAACTGCAAGAAATAGGCTACTCAACATTCCTGTGTATAAGAGATTTGAGAGGCGAGTGGAAAAAAAACAAACCAAAGACTCTGTCCGATGTCGTCAAAATAAAGAACGCGGACAGCAAAATCCTGAAACTAAATAACGACGACAATCTGTCATTGTATTCGATTCTTGCCGTTATGGAAACGGAAACGTGGTTCATCACCGAAACAAGCCACTACGAGCGCATCAACCCGAAACTAACAAGACCATTCATCGAGGCAAACATAGACAATATTGAAGGAAACGTCAATCCTTTTGTTTGCAGTCCAAAAGCAATCTATGAACCTGCCGAAACACTGAAATCCATATACAAACTTGTCGGACTAATATACGAAAAAGATGCCAACCATCGACGACGAACCATCAGAGCATTGGATTACAATTTTTTTGACCAAAGAAGTTGCGGCAAGAATCGAACAAGATTTACAGCCCGAATTGACAGCGGAAAGCAAATTGGAACCATTTTACAGCGACAAATTCGGTGGCCTCGGTACACTCGTCGCAGCCCTCGACAAATTCTTCGGGGAATAAACTAATCATTCAGCCACGGGAATTTCCGACCCCGAAAAAATCGAAGGCACAATTCCGACCATCGAGGAGATTGAAAAGTCAATCAGCGACGAATAAAAATTCAGCCGCAAAGAAGAAATCGCTTTCTCCTTGCGGCTGAAAATTTTTGTCGATTTTTAGACGATGTACGCAACGTCTCTACTTGCGTACCCAATCGGTGACTTCGTGGAACTCTTGCGGGAAGTACACAACTTTATCAAGTTCTACATTATTGCGTAGTGTGATTTCTCCATAAGTCCATTTCTTAAAGGCACGATTGAATGTTACAATATTGCGTCCGTCAGTGAGTTCATAGACCACCCAATACTTCATTCCATACCCGTCGGAAAATTCTTTCCACCTATTGCGCAAAAGGCCTACGCCTCCTATCTTGCAATTCTTGAACTCGGGATGGGTTTCCTTGAATCCTGCACAGGGCAACGAGGATTCATACTTGATGATGGTGTTGATTGACTCCGTGTCGTTCCATTCCACCATATCTTCCAATTCTTCTGTTGTGTACTTCTTGTCAGGATCGTAGCCCAGTCTGAACACGGTCAGGGACTTCTCTGTGAATACCAATCCAAAGTAGGCATAAGCCTCTACCAAGAAATTCACAGTCTTGTTGTCGGAACTGCCAACGGTCTTTTGGATGCCTTCATCGGCAGTGTTGTCATATACGTCAATTGCAACGTCTCTATTGGGATATAAAACACCAATCCTTTCACCGTTTCTCTCGACAATATAACCGTCCTTGCCGCTGTTGGCATTATCCCGTGGTTTAAGCGTCAGCGTTCCGAAGTTAGGCGACACGATTGTCCCGTCTGCGCTCATAGAACCCTTAGCCTCGCCTGTCGAACTTGTTACTTTGCCAGTTGCAGGGTCTATCTTGCACACAACTGTTGCAATGTTGGGTCCGCTGACATTCAACTCGTTTTTAGCGGGCCACCAGGTGCAGACACCGACTTGCTTACCGTCGATTTTCAATGTGAATGTCGTCATCTGAGCACTCGCATCGGGCTGTGGAATCGTCAACTTGTTCGTTTCTATGGCTTTGGCCTCTCGTGCGGCAGCCTCCTTCTGTTCCTTGTTGGCTTTCGCCTTGTTCTTGGCGGCGTTGATGAGTCCTCCCAACTGCGCCTCGGCGTCGAAGTTCACGCCCATCATCAGGACGAG
>JAGCRY010000100.1 GCA_017964465.1 Bacteroidales bacterium
ATACAAAATGGAACTCAACCTTAAACGACCGATAGCATTTTTCGACCTCGAAACCACCGGACTCAACATTTCGAGCGACCGCATCATCGAAATCTGCATCCTGAAAGTGAACCCCGACCATTCGGAGGAGACTTTCACCACGCGCATCAATCCTACCATCCCAATATCCAAGGAAGCCTCAGAAATCACCGGCATCAAGGACGAGGACGTCAAGGACTGCCCGACATTCAAGCAGATAGCGCACAAACTCGCCAAGATGCTCGAAAACTGCGACATCGCCGGATTCAATTCCAACAAATTCGACATCCCGCTGTTGGCAGAAGAATTTCTCCGCGCCGAGGTGGATTTTGATATGAACCGCCGCAAACGCATTGACGTTCAGGTGATTTACCACAAGCAGGAGCAGCGCAACCTCTCCACGGCCTACAAATTCTACTGCGGCAAAAATCTCGACGACGCCCACTCAGCCGACGCCGACACCCGCGCCACATACGAAGTATTGAAGGCTCAGTTGGACAAGTACGCCGACCTCCAAAACAACGTCGATTTTCTCTCCACATATTCCTCTTACTCCAATTTTGTGGATTTTGCAGGTCGAATGATCTACAACGAAAAAGGCGAGGAAATCTTCAATTTTGGCAAGCACAAGGGCAAAAAAGTCGTGGACGTAATCGGCAAAGAAGAGCCGCAATACTACGACTGGATCATGAAAAGCGATTTCGCACTCAACACAAAACAAGTGCTCACGCAGATTAAACTGCGCATCGCACAGGACAGAATGAACGGAATCAAGTAAATTTTGCAAAAAAAAATCATTTTTTTTTGCAGATTCAAAATTTATCACTAATATTGCGAATAATTAACAATACATATAACTTCAAAAAAAACAAAAAATGGCAGAAGAAACAACACAGACAAGCGGTAGCAGCAACACTAAGATCTACAAAATACTGTGCTACCTCAGCTACTTGTGGCTTATCCCCTACTTCGTAGCAAAAGGCGATGTACGCGACGAAAACATGATCCTAAACCTCAAACAGGGATTTGGATGTATGCTCTTGATCGCCATCGGACAACTCATCGCGAATGTGCTTCATTTCGTCAGCGTTGGCGCTATCGTCCTCATGATAGGCTGCATCCTCGCACTCATCGGCTTCATCAACGTATTGCAGAACAAGGACAAGGAACTTCCGCTCCTCGGTTCTCTCTTCACATCGTCTTTCTCGTTCATTAAGTAACAGACGACAAGCCGACAACAAGCTACATAAAACGCCCGCAAATTTTTCACCAAAAATTGTGGGCGTTTTTGAAATCATGGACAACACGTCCACCACAACTAACAATAACCGCAAAACCTATCACAAAATGGCAGAAGAAACTCAAAATCAGGAAAACCAGGAGCAGAAAAAGGAAGAAATCGACTCCCTCCTCAAAAAAATCCTATATCAGGGCGTAGCAAAGGCTAATTCCGCTATCGACTACGTGGAAAAGACAGTGTCTGGACTCATTGGTCAAAACAAAATCACTAACGAGGAAGGCAAAAACATCGTTAACAACTTCAAGTCGAACATCGACACAAAAGTTAAAGACATGGAGACACGCCTGCGCGAAACCATCAGCAGCGCATTGCAGAACGTCCGTCCGGCATCAAAATCGGAAGTGGAAGAACTCCGCAAACGTGTAGAAGCCCTGGAAAAAATTGTTGCAGGCCTCGACTAATACTCAGCCATCCATTCAATTTCAAAAAAACATCAAAGCCGTATGATAACCGAAATCGCAAACATCGGCAACCGTCTCATTGGCGACGCTGCGAGTCTCGTAAAATACACATTCGACAACCTCGCCGACGAGCAGAAAATCTCCGACAAGGAGAGCAAGTCGATTTTCGAAAACATCAAGAATAAACTTTTCGACAAGTCGGCGGACATGGAAAGCTCCATCAAGGAATTATTGTATAAATTCTATGAGAAGATGGACTACGCCACGCCCGAAGAAGTCGATAAACTCAGGCGAAGAATCGCAATTTTGGAAAAACTAACCCAAAAATAACATCAAACGAAAATGCCTTTGAAATCCACAAGTAACAAAGCTCTGGACAGGCTCAACAATGCCGTCAACATACTGATTAAGTACGGGTTTCAAAGCATTCTCGTAAAAACGGGTCTTGTGTCAAGAAAAGTTGCACAACGAAACTTCCCTGACATCGACCCGTCGCTCACGAAATGGCAGCGCATGAGGCTCGCCACTCAGGACATGGGACCAACGGCAGTAAGGCTCGCGCAATACCTCGCCCTGCGCCCCGACATCCTGCCAGACGAACTAATTTCGGAGTTTGCGAACCTCGAATTTCCAAAAATCACAATAACACGGACGACCGCAGAAAGTATTTTTGAACAATATACCCACCGCGCCGCCGCAAAAACTTTCCAATATTTCGACAACCAAAGCACGTTACAAGACGGTTTTACCGCCACATTCCGCGCCAAACTGCTAACTGGCGAAGACGTGGCGGTAAAAATACTTCCGCCTGAAACACAGTCTGTTGTGCTGGCGGACATCGCGCTCTTCAAACGACTCGCGTCGCTAACGTCCGGCGTGCTCACAAAACTCGGCGTAAACAACCCAACCGCCCTTGTAGAAGACTTTGAGCGCACAATTCTCCCCGAACTCGACTTGAGCAAAGAAGCTGATAAAATGCGACGCTTCAACAAAGCATACAAAGGCATGTCGGGCTTCGTGGTGCCGGAACTTTTTCCACAATTCACATCCACAAACTCGCTCGTAACATATTATTACAACTCCACAAGCGTTGCAAACGCCAACGAATTTGTTGCATGGGGGCTCCAACAAAAAGCTGTCGCCGACAGATTCCTCACAATATTCATATCTGGAATGTTAGACACGGGGCTTTTCCTCGCAACGCCGCTCAAAGACATCATCCGCGTGCTGCCCGACGGTCGCATACATTTTGCAGATTATGGCACGGCGGGTTTATTGACATCAGACCAGCGTGTATGGATAAATGATGTCGTTGCAGCTCTCTCCACACGAAACTCAATGGTGCTTGCCGACAGTATGAGGAAGCTTTCGTACAATTCAGAAGTATATGATTTTCAGTTATTTAAAAACGACATACAGTCACTTGCCGACAATCTGTACTTCATGGAAAGCACCGATTATTATATGCGCGAATTTGCATTGGGCATCATGCGCATAGCCTACAAACACAAACTCCTGATACCTGCGGAAGTCGTTTCTGCCTTCAATGCGCTCGCAATAGCCGAAAGCATCACACTCTCCATAACGCCAATAAGCCGAATTGCTGATTTTTTCAAAACCTACGGCAACCGCCTTATGCGCGACCGCATGCAGCCCGACAGATTCAAGACGCTGTTCAACAAAAACATGACACAAGTGTCGGACTTTTTGGAAGTGTCGCCATTGGAATTGTCATTGATACTCAAAAAGCTACGTCGCGGAGAATTCGTCGCCAATCTAAGCATCAAGGAATCGCACTCGTTTTTCCGCCGTATCGACGTGTCTGTCAACAAGATATGCTATGTAATAATGATAGCGGTGCTCGTCATCGCCGCAACATTGATATTGGTGTTCGGACAAAACATGTACATATTCATGGGAATTCCGTTGGCAAGCGGCGTGGCATACGCACTGGCACTGATAATGGCATTGTCACTATTGATTTACAACGCACGAAACCGATATAATCCCGAAGAACAATGAAACTCAATATATATAAAGCATCGGCGGGCAGCGGCAAGACACACATCCTCGCCGGCAATTATATCGTTGAATCTTTTAACCGCGTCGCACCCGCGAGAAGCGGCTCCTCTTTGTATGACGCTTTCAGGGACACGATGGCGTTTGCAAGAATCCTTGCAGTGACATTCACAAACAAAGCCGCAGGAGAGATGAAGGAGCGCATCATCCGCGAACTTGACAAACTCGCCGCCGGTGAAAAAAGTGAATACGTAAAGGACATTTGCAACCGCTATCCCAAATACACGCCAGAACAAGTTTCGGAGCGTGCAAAGAAAATCCGCAGTGCAATACTCCACAACTATTCCGACTTCAATCTCCGCACAATAGACTCCTTCGTGCAGAGCATTGTGAGGGCGTTTTGTTATGACATAAACATCAATTCGGGATTCACGACACAGACCGACCAAAACGCCGTTCTTGCTGACCTCATCGACGCACTTCTCCAAAAATCCGACACAGACGCCGAACTCCACGAACAATTCCGCGCAATGGCAGCAAAAAATGTCAAAGACGGTGCAAACTGGGATTTCCGCAAACAACTCACCTCGTTGGCGAACTTGATTTTCACGGAACAATTCCAGAACCTCGAGAAATTCTATGCCGGAATGGATGACGAGACAAAACGTGATTATTTCACTAAATCTTTGGAAATTGTAAACTTGATATATGAAGATTTTGAGGATAAGGCGGACGACATATCCGAACGGGCACGTAAAGTTTTCGACTCCTTGCCCACGCCGCCGTCTGACATCAACAACAACATGAAAATCCTTCAAAATTTTCTCCTCAACAACATCAAGGAATGTCAAATAGGCAGCATTGTGAGCCAACTTTGCGAAGGTGAAAAATGGATGCGTTCAAAATCTACAAAAAAAGAACAGGCAGCCGTCGATGAACTTCGTCCTCAAATAGAGCCAATACTGCAAGAAGCTGTAAGCCTGATTAAAGACCACGGCACCGACTATCAGACCGCAGCCGTCATACGTCGCGATTTCCATGCATTCATGCTACTCGGTGACCTTGCAAAACTGATGCCCGACTACCGTCGTGAAAACAGGATGATGCTTGTTTCGGATGCAACGACATTTCTCAATGCCATCATCGCGGAAAACGACGCGCCTTTCATATATGAGCGCGTCGGTAACAAGTTTGACCATATCTACATCGACGAATTTCAAGACACGTCCGAATTTCAGTGGAACAACTTCCGCCCACTAATTGAAAACACTCTGTCTCAAGGCTTTGACAATATGATTGTCGGCGACGTGAAACAAGCGATATATAGATTCAGGGGCGGAGACTGGTCTCTGTTGAACTCACAAGTTGAGGATCAAATCGGCGACGACAACATAAATCTCAACACGTTGGACGTCAACTGGCGTTCACGGAAAAACATTGTGGATTTCAACGACGCAATTTTCCAGCGGGCAATATCCACACTTGCAGACCATGACGACGGTGAACTTGACTTTTCGCTTTTGGACAAAATTTACGCCGATTCATTCCAACACCTGCCACAAAACAGAGACCGCTCCGGCGGCAAAGTAAACGTGGTTTTCATTGAACACAAAAAGAAAAAAAACACCGGAGAAACCACCGATGAGAATGCGGATGAAACCGACGAACAAAATCCATTGGAAGGGTTGCTCCTACCAGACTTCAAGGAAGACAATGTATTCATTGTCAAGTCGTTGAACATGATGGCGCAAGAAATAGACGCGCTCATCAAAAAAGGCGTCAGCCCACAGAAAATCACAATTCTCGTCCGCAAAGGCTGGCAGGCGAATTTGTCTGTGAATTTCTTGATGAAATATCAGTCGGAAATAGAAGGCGCGGCACATTACGACGTGATTTCGGCAGATTCACTTTACATTGCCAACTCGTTGATAGTGAAGATTCTCATCAATGCAATGAAATATGTCAACAATCCAACTGACTTTATTGCAAAAATAGAAATGTTGCGCACATATTGCATTGTGAGCGGTAAGGAAATAGATGACGATGGCATTTTCAAGGCGGCAACCGAGGAAGACCTGCCAACAGATTTGCTACCCGAAGGCTTTGACGAAATCATCAAATCATATTCAGACCTTCCATTGTATGACCTATGTGAAAAAATTGTTGCATGTTTCTCTCTTCAACGTTTTTCTGGCGACTCTGAATATCTGCGCACATTCGAGGACTGTGTTTTGAATTTCACCAAAACATTTTCCTCAGACCTCAATAGATTCGTAAAATGGTGGGATGATGCGGGTTGCAAGACTGCAATCCAACCATCGGACGAGCAAGATGCCGTGACAATAATGACAATCCACAAGTCCAAGGGCTTGGATTTCAGCATACAATTTGTGCCGTTTTGCAACTGGGAAATGGAAGAAGTCAACAACCAACAGGAAAATTACATCTGGGTTCGCTGCCCTGAGAACTCGGCATTTGCATCGCTGCCGGTATTGCCAGTGAGGTATAGTAGCAAACTTGCTGGATCGCATTTTGCTTCTGCATACCTCGACGAAAAACGTGACATGTATGTAGATTCTCTCAATCTTCTATACGTGGCTCTCACGCGCCCCGTTGACGAACTCCATGTCTATTGCCCGATGCCAGACGTGACAAAAAACACTGTCAAAACTGTCGGCGACCTTCTATATTACAGCATCACAGATGTCGCGAATTCTGATGATAAAACAGTAAACATCAATGAGTTTTACGACACCGAATCCAAATCGCTACTTATGGACGACAACCATAAAATAGACCTTGGTGCCCGCACTAATGACTACAAGACTTTCAAACTTTCGGGGTTCGACAACACTCCATGGGAGAACAAACTATCAGTCCTCTCCCACTCTTCGGATTTCTTCATCCAAAACAGCCCATTTCTCCAGGAACGCATCAATCACGGTCTGTTCATGCACGAGGTTATGTCACAAATTGAATATGCCGAAGACGCTCCACAAGTTTTGCAACGTATGGTTTTCCAAGGTCGCATAACAAAAGAACAACGTGATGAACTCCAAAAACTTCTCGACAAAGCATTCCAGATTCCACAAGTCGGACAATGGTTTTCTCACGACTGGAATCAGGTAATCACCGAGCGTGCACTCCTCACGACAGAAGGCACAATCCGCATACCCGACCGTGTCCTCGTCAGCGATACAAAAACCGTTGTCATCGACTTCAAATTTGGCAAAGCTCACGATGAATACCGCGACCAAATAGCCGAATACGTCGATCTTCTCTCATCTATGAAAAACCCGACATACCCACCCGTGGAGGCTTATCTGTATTATGTCGAGGACGGAAGAGTGGAGGAAGTGGAGTGTTAGAAATCAAGCCCTAACGAGAAGTAGAACGTCCTCGGCAGGACGACATGACCTTCCAAGCCCCATGCCCAGTCTAAACGCATGAAATATCCCAAAAGACTCGTCCTAAGTCCGAAACCATAACCTGCCACAACTGTAGGGCGTTCTACGTCTATTATCATTCTGATTGAGCCATCCTGAATATCAAACTTGTTGTAGGCATTGTCTTTGCCTGGCACTAAACCTGTCCATGCCGACCCAGCGTCAAAAAATCCAACAACCTGGAAGTCGTTGATAAGTTTGCTACTGAGCGGACGATTGAAAAGATAACGGAACAGCGGCAAGCGAAGTTCTGCATTTGCAACCGCAAAAGTGTTTCCATTGCGGCAGTTTTGAATGAAGCCTCGCATATTTGTGCCTACAGCCTGATAGATGTAGTTTTCCTCTTGGTCTATACGGATTGACTGGTCGAAACGTTTTGAAATGTCCGAGGAGAATGTAGTCCAATTGTCCACACCGCCAAGATAATACAACACCTTGCCCGAGCCAAACGACGATGCACCTGCAACCCTGCCCGCCAAAATCATGCAGCGATGAATCGGCAAATAATAGCGGCAGTCAAATCCAACCGTGGAAATCAGGTCATAACGTCCTTCAACCTGTTGATAAACTTCGCCCCATGCCTTCATACGCGCTCCGGCAGGGATGTTTGTGGTGATTTGATAGGAATTGTCGAAAACAATTTCGGCTTTTGCATTTGCAAACACTTGATAATCGGGATCTTTGCCAATATTATAAGTATCAACTATCTGATATTCAGCCTTGTCATATCTCATGCCAAGAGTACCTTTCACCGCCGTAACCTGACTGAACGGATAACTTGCAACGAACATAACCTCATTGCTGGCGACCTTTGTGTAATCTTCGTTAGTGTAGGTGTTGCGATGGAAAACATATTGTTTATCAAGACGTTTGCGGAGATTCTCGAATGAAAGATAATACTCATAACTATCAAAATTTCCACCGAAACGGAATGCAGCCGTCAGCCTGTAATCTTCAAACAAATCCTTAATACCAACTTTGAAAAACGCCGACGCACCTGGATCAAAGTAATAAGGACCGCCCGTAAAAGGCTGATAGCCTTGACTTAATGTGGAAAAATCTACCTGACTAACCAAATAGTCGGTATAGAAAGTAGTGAAATACATCCTTTGGGTTGGACGCTCCATCTTTTCATTAATATGGCGTGCCTTCAAATCCTCATTATAAAAAATCAACTGGTGAGCAAGGCTTTTTTCCTCCTCAAAATAATAGTTTGTAATGTCATATTTGAGGCTGTCGGGATGAATTAAGTTTTTAGGCGGATTCGCCACAATGCTGTCAATGCGCTGACGTTCGAGTTTTGCCTTCTGTCGTTTCACAACTTCCATAGAATCGACTCTTTGCTGATGACGATCCATAACTGAGCGGAAATATGTCGGCTGTAACACAGACGGAACATTTGACTGTCGCTCTATTGGTTCGGTCTGCATCAAATAACGCCCACGATTACGAGAATTGAAGGAAATTTTACCCTGCGGACGATTGACATTAAGATGCAAGATGCTATGACGCTTATTGGAGACAGGCTTGTATTCATTGGTATAGCGATAATGCACTGTCGTATCAATTGCAATAATGGTGCTGTCATATACCGACGCATAGCGATTCACAATACCATTACGATCCGACAAATATGAATACGAATTGTGGGAAAGCTCCGATGGCGAAGTTTCATTCTCATATTTTGAATTTGTGATGCGGCGGAGGACGTTTGATTTGTTTTTATAATCATAAACAAAAATGTCATAAGTTGCTCCAATCTTGTCATGGTCATCCACTTTTTCGACGCGCATGGTGTCACTGAGACGGTTTGACGCAAACACAATCTGTGTTGAATTTTCAGCAAACTGAGGGTCTATGTCATCCGCCAAATCCCTGGTTATCTGTTCGTATGAGCCTGACGCAACGTTCATGACAACAATATCGGTAAGACCTGACAACTGAACCGACATGACCATGTTAAGTCCATCGTCGCTATATGCCATGGAAAACACCTTGTCAAACTTAGGTAGCATACGTCTCAACATCTTTCCATCAGTCAAATTGTATTGATAGAGATAGATGTAACCCTTTTCTTCAATCACAAAACTTATCAACTGTCCAGACTTGTGCCATGCAGCAACGGGATAATTGTATTCAATTGCCTGTTGAAGTTTATGTTCGCGGGCGAGGAGTTTTTTGCGCTTTTGTGTCTTGTTGTCAATTAGATAGACTTTATAACGACCCTGTTTGTTTGTGCAATAAAAAGTATGTCGTCCGTCGGGAGCGAGGAGCGGCTTGTCATAAATCGTATTACGCTTGTATTTCTTTATTATGTCATTGTCGTGTGGTGCTGTGTCCTTGGGGATACGACGACCGTCGGGGATTCCAAACTTGTCATTATAATACGACACCCAATCTTTGTTCAACTGACGGAATTTTACGTTCAAAACCTGTTTGAAAGCAATGTTTGGATTTTTGTTTATGCTTGTGAAATAGAGAATGCTTGGAATTGCATCACGTCCGTAAACACGGTTGATGTAAAACCACATGGAATAGCCAGCATATTTGGCATCGTCACCAGTGAGATAGTTGATTTTCTTGTATTTACGAGATTCAAATCCGTCCTTGAGAATATCTTCAATTTCAGCGTTCCAGTCTGCGGCAACATAGTATGACAAACCGTCGCTATACCACTGAGGAGTTGAGGTTGTGCCAGCACTCTGAACTCTATTACGGATGCCAGAACCATTGAGGGCAGTGCCAAGAATGATTTTGGCAACGGCTTCACGGATTTGAGTTTCATATTTGATGTGGTCGCCGTCATAATAAAGGAAAACCTTATTGTCGATTATTTTCGCCACGCCGCCGAGATTGCTCTGTT
Organism: Bacteroidales bacterium; assembly: GCA_017964465.1. Taxonomy (GTDB): domain Bacteria; phylum Bacteroidota; class Bacteroidia; order Bacteroidales; family UBA3824; genus UBA3824. The sequence continues at coordinate 10,048 of JAGCRY010000100.1, forward strand.
TGTCGCCGGTCACAAGTCCAATGTTGCTCTGACGATATTCAGCAAGCCTATTATAGACGATGAAAATAATACGACGCTGCAAAGTTTTGCTGAAAGTCTTTTCAATTTCCGGGATGATTTCGAGTGCGCGGTCACATGTGAATTGCGCGATGTCCTTGCCTTGCTGATAATAGTAGGCATCAAATTTCGGATAACGATAATACATCCATTCAAACTCTGAATATTGAACCCTGTTTTGCCCGAAGTCCATCTGGTGACCATTGTAGAATTGAGCCTCGGCTTCAAAATATATGACGCTGAGAGTCAGGGTGATGAATATGCGCAATATGGTTTTCATAATCTAAATGTTTTCCTTTTTCTGTTCTGGTATTACTAAATTGACTTCGTTAAAGGCGTAGGACTGCTGAACGTTTGTTTCAGCATCCTCAACCGTCAACATTCCATGACGGTCAACATCACGGATGATGCCCTTAAACACCTTGCCACCGCTTCTGTAAATCAAAGTACGGTCGAGACCGAGCATGATGCTTTTGTATTGAGACATGAGGGTTTCGGCGTTTGAGGCGCTTATGTCGTATATTTTTTGACGCAAGATTTCGATAATGGTTGAAAATTCCTGGTCCAAGTCATATTGTTTGCCAGTACATTTGGTGAGCGAAATCGGGTTTGGCAGGTTGTCAGGGAATGTGGGCTGATTGATATTCAAGCCGATGCCAATGATGCTATAACGGATGTAATGACCGCTAACAGTGTTTTCAATGAGCATACCACATATTTTTTTCATGCCCACATACACGTCATTTGGCCATTTGATGGAAACATCCTCAACGCCTTTTTGCTTCAAATACTCGGCGACAGCGATTGCAGAAGCTTGCGACAGCATGAATTGATTGCGCACTTCCAGTTTTGTCGGGAAAAATACATAACTGAACATCAGGTTCATGGCGTTTGGAGAATACCATGTATTTCCACGCTGTCCACGACCGTCGGTCTGGAAGTCGGCACGTATGACAAAATCACCTTTTGGCGCGACGCCGTTTTGAAGTTGACGTTGAGCCTCATTGTTGGTGGAGTCTATTATGGAATATTTGATTTCGTTCGTCATATTATTTATTTTTTTATTTGTGACTGGCTGCCTCGGTTTACACGCAGACGGATAATTTCAATTTTTGGACGTTTCACTTGCAAAATTTTCATCGTGAAAGGCCCGTCAATGATTTCATCACCATATTTCGGAATGTCCTCGTTGAGTTTGAGGATGTAGCCCGCGAGGGTTTCGTATTCGTCCGATTTTGGCAAACCAATCTTATATTTTTCATTTATGTAGTCAATTTCAAGACGTCCCGCCAAAATGTACTCGTCGGGGCCTGTCTGTTTGTCTATGAAGTCCTGATTGTCATGCTCATCCTCAATTTCGCCGGTTATTTCCTCAATGATGTCCTCCACTGTCAACATTCCAGCCGTGCCGCCGTATTCGTCAATTACAATGGCTACACTAAGACGGCGTTTGATGAATTGTTTGAACAACTGTTCCGCCGTCATTGTTTCGGGAACTTCGATGGCGTTTGTGAGTATGCTGCGTATTGTCGTGGGATTTTTGAACAATGACAACGCATTCACATAACCCTTCACATTGTCTATTGTCTTGTCACTGATGAGAATTTTGGAAAAATTGCTTTCAATGAACTTCCCCGACAAAGTTTCAATATCATCATCAATATCGGCATGAACGATTTCATTACGCGGCACGAGACATTCTCGGATTTTTATGTTCGTGAAATCCAAGGCATTAAGCAAAATCTTGAAATCATTGTCATGGTAACTTGTAGTATCGGCTGCGGAAGGCGTGTTGTCTTGGAATGGCAGAAGTTCATGAAACTTGTCAATGCCTTTCTTTTCAGCACGAGCCACGACAGGGAACAAAACGACATACAGCCACGGGTAAATCAGGTTAGAGATGCTTGAAGCGATGGCGGCAAAATGCCTCAAAGACTCATTGCTTTTACGCGCCATGAGTGCGGCTGGCATGGCGTCGAAAAGAATAACAGAAACGATGATGGCACCAAATGTCGTCACAAACCTCTGCCACATAGCGCCGTATTCCACAGCACCAAACAAAACCATGAGGACAACGCCAAGCAAACACAACGACACAATTTCACCAGTGTACATCAGTGTCGTGCAAAGGCCTATGTTGTCGATTGGTCTGAACACAACGCCCTGCCGGATTGAACGTTGACGTACATCAATATCCAATATCAACTTGTCGCACGACGAGATAGCGGCCTTCATTCCTGAGAAAAATGCCGTGGACAATGCCCCGAGTGCCAAAAGCGATATTGATAGTGCCGTCATTATTTTCTGAAAGCTATGTATTGTGAAAAAACAAGAAGAACTTCCGTAAACAGTGCTGTAAGCACAATCTGAGAGAGCGTCTTAAAAAAATGATCAAAGCCAAAAGCGTCGAGCATAAAATATGCAGCATGGTGTATGAGGACGAGAAGCCCACTGTAATAAATATACCACAAGAATCCCATGTGCATCAGGTACGGGCGCGTGCCGTTTTCATATCCGTCACGCGGAGCAAGCAGCCCAAGTACCCACGGACGAGCAAACGCCATCACTGTGGATGCGCCAGAATTAAGTCCAGGTGTGTCACAGAAAACGTCAACCACAAAACCTACAAAAAATCCAAGCACGAGCAGAACCCATTTTGGAGTCTCGAAAGGCAACGCCAAAATGAAAAGCGTGTAGAGCATCGGTGTAATGCCCCATACGCCGACATTGATGTTGTTGACGATCATGACCTGCAACAACACCACTATCAAAAACATTAACATTATCCTGCCGTATGCCCTTATATCCATTTATTGCTCAAATTTGGACTCCTCAGCCTCAAGGGTTTTACGCTCCTCCTGGTTGATGTTTTCAATGATGAAAACATTGGTGAGGCATTTGAAGTCGGTTAGAAGTTTTACTTTGATGGAATAAAAATTGTCGTCACTGTTACGTGCAAAATCTTCAATAGTGGCAACAGGGATGCCCTGCGGGAAAATGGCAGAATATCCACTCGTGACCACCGTATCACCCTTGTGCAGTTCGACATGGTTTGGAATTTCATTGAGGATGGCGAACCGATAGTCGTCGCCGGGCCAAATCATAGACCCGTAGAAATTTGAAGTTTTCAGTTTTGCAGAAATGCCGGTCTTGTTGTTGAGGAGCGAAATTGCCAGCGAGTAATGCTTGGATACCGCCACGACAACTCCAACCGCTCCAGCCGCAGACATCACACCCATGTCGGGTTTGACACCATTGTCGCTGCCCACGTCAAGCGTTATGAAATTGTTGCGGCGGCTTGTGGAGTTTTTGATGACTGAAGCAGTCATAGTACGATATTCAAGGCGACGACCTGCTGTATCTGTCACATCATGGAAACGCGCCGTATCAACGGCAATGAAATCGTTGGAGTTCGCCTTGATGTTTGTGAGTTGTTGCATGAGCATTGCGTTCTCCTCCCTAAGATGGAAGTAGCCGACATAATTCCACATAAAATCGTAAATGTTGCCGATGATGTAGTTTGCCGATGTATGGAAGACAGCGTTGCGCCTTCCGTTACCATTGACCAGCATCATCAGCGACACAACTTCCAATGCTATGAAAATCAGCAAGAAATGTATCCTTCTTAGAAATCTGAACAGACTGTCCATGCGGTTGGTTTTCTATTGAAATGAGGTTGCTGCGGCCTATTAACGGCTTTAAGCAACCTCTTTTTACTTTCGTATTATTTGAGCAAGAACGGGAACTTGTCCACATTCTTCAATGCAATGCCTGTACCACGTGCCACAGCGTGCAGCGGGTCTTCCGACACTTTGACTGGCAAGTTCGTCTTTTCAGCGAGTCGCTTGTCGAGTCCTCGGAGAAGTGCGCCGCCACCAGTGAGGTGTATGCCGTTTTTGAAGATATCGGCGTACAATTCTGGAGGCGTCTGCTCGAGAACGTTAAGGATTGCAGCCTCAATCTTGCCGAGCGACTTGTCGAGACAGTGGGCAATTTCCTGATATGAAATCGGAATTTCCACAGGAAGAGCCGTCATCTGGTGAGGACCGCGTACCATGTAGTCTGCGGGCGGGTCTTCGAGGTCGGTGATTGCCGAACCGACATTGATTTTAATCGCCTCCGCCGTGCGGTCAAACACCTTGATATTATGCTGATGGCGCATATATTCCATGATGTCCTCTGTAAAATCGTCACCGGCGATGCGGATGCTTCGGTTGCAGACAATACCACCGAGGGAAATCACGGCGATTTCCGTTGTACCACCACCTATATCCACAATCATGTTGCCTTCAGGTGCTTCAACATCGATGCCGATACCGAGAGCCGCTGCCATTGGCTCGAAAATCATCCAAACATCCCTCGCTCCAGCATGTTCAGCGGAGTCACGGACTGCGCGGCGTTCAACTTCGGTCGAGCCGGAAGGAATGCCGACAACGATTTTGATGGCGGGCTGGAATAGCATCCTCTTGCGGTTGCCCATCTTAATCATGCCGCGTATCATCATCTCAGCGGCCTTGAAGTCGGCGATTACGCCGTCCCTCAGAGGGCGAATCGTGCGTATATTCTCGTGAGTCTTGCCATGCATGAGTTGAGCCTTCATGCCGATAGCAATAGTCTTTTCCGAGGTATGGTCGATGGCAACAATAGACGGCTCGTCAACAACAATGCGGTCGTGCATTATGATGACGGTGTTCGCCGTGCCGAGGTCCATCGCCAATTCTTGTGTGAAGAATGAAAAAAGTCCCATTTTCCTGTGTTTTTTGTTTTTCTTGTTGTTTTTTTCAAATTCTAAAAATTGCCGTTTGTCTTTTGGTAGTTGTTGTTTTGTTTCCTTTAACGCGGCAAAATTATCATTTTATTTCCAATAATACAATGATTTTGCCAATATTTTCTCAAAATTTCTTTTAAACAAAATTTTAAACGAATTAAAAGAAATTAAAGCATTTTCTTTATTTCATCGGCGAGGATGTCGAGCGAAATTTCCTTTTGAACACGGTTTTTCCATTCGTTCTTGTCGGTTATTGTGGCTGCGAGTTCCTTGCCGAGTTTAAGGTTCTTGACGGATGCAACGCCTTTAGCAGCCTCGTCGCCGCCAATGATGATGGCGAGCGGGCAATTGTTGCGGTCGGCGTATGCCATTTGGTGTTTGAGACCGCGTTTTGCGCCATAATAAATTTCTGTATTTATTCCAGCTGTGCGAAGTTTCATCGCTGTCTTTTGATAGAGCGGCATCAGCTCATCATCGAACACAATGATTATGACAGGACCGTCGATTTGCTCAGGCACTTGTCCCGTCAATGTCAACAACTCTGCGAGACGGTCAACGCCAATGGATGCACCCGTAGCCGGCACTTTTACATGCAACAGGTTTTCCACAAGTCCATCATAACGACCACCGCCACAGATAGAGCCGACACGACGTTCAACGCCTTTGGCATCCTTGTATGTCTGCAAAGACTCAACCTCATAAATCGGGCCTGTGTAATATCCAAGACCGCGAACCATGCCAGGATCGAGGATTGCGACTTGTTCATCATATCCAAGTTCAGCGAGGATATGGTCAATGAGTTCAAGTTCGATGACACCTTCTTTATAAGTGTCGTTTTCGTATGCGGGTTTTGATTTGAGTTTTGCGATTACATTGAGGCGAGTGTCATGCTGTTCAAAGTCTTTTATGTAATTTACAATGAGTTCAACATGCTGAGCATCAAGACTCAAACCAGGGATTTGAGCGCCTGAAATTTCGTCCACACGACCACTGCCAAGTTCCTTAGCGACGGCATCAATGCCAATCTTATCAAGTTTGTCAATGACACGCATAACAGACATTTCCTGTTCCTTGTCTGTTATGCCAGAATATGCCAATAAACCGTTGACAATCTTGCGGTTGTTGATTTTTATGAGGTATGTTCCGCGTTTCAGACCGATATTTTCGAGAGCCTGAGAAAGAATCATGCAGTTTTCGGCGTCTGTCGAAACGTCTTCCGCTCCCACTGTGTCGAAGTCCATCTGCCAAAATTCACGGAAACGACCCGGGTCGAGTTTCGCCTCAAACCTATAAACCGGTCCATATTGATAGCGGCGAAAAAGGTTTGTCTTGCCCTGTATCTCACCACGCAAATGCTGTTGCCAAAGGCTTTCCGCATACACACGCGCAAGCGGTGCAGTGAGGTCATAACGCATTGCGAGATAATGGTTTTCCATGATGACATTGTTGTCAGCGTCGCGCATTTCGCGACCTTCAGTGTCATATACAGGTTCGATTTCGGGGTTTTTGAATGAATATACACCCTGAGCCACGCTGTCAGCGTCGGGCAGGTATTTGCCGAGACATTCGGCATATTCGAGAACAGGAGTATCAAACCTGCTGAAGCCAAAGCGTCTGTAAACTTCTGTCGCCTTGTTGATTATCAACTCCCTAAGAGCATTTTGCGAAGATGTAATATCTCTGAATCCCTTAACTTTTTGGGGAACAATTCCTCTCATTTTTGATGATGTCAGTTTTAAAGATTTATTTTACAAAGGTAGTAATATTTAAGGAGTGACGGTAGCGGGGTGTTGTTAAAATAAGTTAAAAAGATAGCTGTCGTCATTAAGTCTTCATCTTCTTTTTCTTCGCCGCCGGGAAAAGCACGTTATTCAAGATAAGACGGTAGCCCGGGCTGTTTGGATGAAGGTCGAGATCTGTGGGCGGGTCGCCTACAAAATGCTGATAATCAGCGGGGTCATGTCCTCCATACCATGTCCAAGTGCCTTTGCCATATTCGCCGTGGATATAACGCGCTTCGTTTGCAGACTTGTTTTCACCCATTATCAACACGCTCGGTTTGAGGACTTCCTTGCGGTAGGATGTTGTCTGACCCATGAAAGCATCAATGACAGCCTCATGGTTTTGACATAACATCGTCGGCACAGGATCCCATTTCGCAGAAAAATCAAAAAGTGTAAACACATCATTTTCCTTCTTGACATTGCGAGTGTTTGTAGCGTCGATGTCTGCATACTCATAGACATTTGGATTGAGCTCCAAAGTGAAATTTTGAAACGCAAAAGTCTTGCTGAAATCCAATTTCTTTTGACAGTCGGGATCAATTGGGTCGCCGTCAAACATCGGCTGACAAATGTCAACACCCTCGGCAGCAAGCGCAATATCAAAACTATCTGTGGCTGAACACATTGCAAACATGAATCCACCATTACCGACAAACTCCTTCATGGTCTTTGCGACAGCAAGTTTGAGATGAGAAACCTTGGAGAAACCCATTTTTTGAGCCAATGCATTGAACTCCGCAACCTGATTCCGATACCACGGTGCATTTTTGTATGAAGAATAAAACTTTCCAAACTGACCCGTAAAATCCTCATGGTGAACATGTAACCAATCGTATTTGGAAAGTTCGCCAGTTAGGATTTCCTCATCATAAACCACCGTATAATCAATTTCGGCGTATGTCAGGACAAGCATCACAGCATCATCCCACGGCTTGTAGGTTTTGGGCGCATAAACTGCAATCTTTGGAGCTTTTTCGAGTTTCACTTGCTCCATGTTTATGTCATTACGCGAGATTTCAGCGAGGATATTATTTGCGGCGGCGTCAGCAATCTGCTCAAACCTCACATTCCTAACGCGACACATCGTGACAATATAATCCTGATAATCAGTCAAAAAACTTCCACCACGATAATTGAGCAACCATTCAGCCTCACCACCATTTTTTAATATTGCATAACAAATACCGTATGCCTTCAGATGGTTGGTCTGAGTATTGTCCATAGGAATGAGGATTTTCATGGCTGCGGCAGGTAATGTAGTCATTATCAATGTCATCACAACCAAAAACCTTCCAAAATATTTCAATACAATGTTACTCATGGTATGATAGAATTATAATCAGAACGGTGCTGACGCATCCGAGGACGACATATTAGGTATCTGGGAGGGCATACTGTTTATGGAAGATTCAAACGATTGGACCATGCTTCCTGAATCATCCAAAGCCGGAAGTCCTGTCATCTGTCCCATGGAATCCCATTCTTCAAACCTTGCATATTCTGCACGGAAACGCAGGTTTACATCGCAAACCGCGCCATTACGGTGCTTGGCGATAATTACTTGTCCAAGTCCCTGTGTACTATTGCCGCTCTCATCCTGCATCTGTCCATAATATTCGGGACGGTGGATGAAACAAACAATATCAGCATCCTGCTCTATCGCACCCGAATCTCGGAGGTCATTAAGTTGAGGACGGTTTGAACCACCACGCGCCACAGTGTTACGACTCAACTGCGAAAGCGCAATGATGGGGACATTGAGTTCCTTTGCCAACTGCTTTATGCCACGCGAAATTGTGGAGACTTCTTGTTCACGATTTCCACGCACCTCCTCTGGACCCGTCATAAGCTGCAAATAGTCAATCATGACAATTCCAATGTCATGTTGCAACTTCATGCGGATGCACTTTGAACGCAACTCAAACAGAGAAATCGCCGCCGTATCGTCTATGAACAACTTTCCACCTTCCAAATTTTTTATTTTTGCATCCAATTGCATCCATTCATGGTCTTCAAGTTTGCCTGTACGAATTTTATCGGATGGAAGTTCCGTTTCAGAAACAATGATACGGTTAATCAGCTGAACGGCAGACATTTCCAAAGAGAAAATTAGCACAGGTACATGGTGGTTCACAACCATGTTACGCGCCATAGACAAGATAAATGCAGTCTTTCCCATTGCAGGACGCGCTGCCACAACTATCATGTCACTATTCTGCCAACCTTGCGTTATGCGGTCGAGAGTTGTAAAGCCCGATGGAATGCCAGAAAGACCGTCAGTACGTTTGGAGGCGTCCTCAATGCGTTGTAAAGCCTCTTTCAATATATCATCCATGCCTCGCGTCTGCGTCTTGATTGTGCCGTTGGCGAGATCGAAAATTGACTTTTCAGAAAATTGCAACAGGTCATTCACATCACTTGTTTGGTCATACGCACGGTCTTCAATCTCCGTTGCAATCTTGATGAGCTGACGCTGTATGAACTTCTGCTGAAGAATCCTTGCATGAAACTCGAGGTGAGCAGCGGAACCGACCTTTTCAGTCAAGGACGCAACATAATACGCTCCGCCAACCTCTTCAAGAGTACCATTTTTAGACAGTTGCTCGACGACAGTGTAGATGTCAATAGGCTGTTGCGACGTGGAAAGTTTGAGGATTGCATCGAAAATCTTGGCATTTGCCTCCTTATAGAAACTGTCCTTTGTCAAGATATTCAACACGTCAATTTCCGCGCCCTGCTCGAGCATCATAGCACCAAGCACAACTTCTTCGAGTTCTATGTCATGCGGAGGGATGCGCCCGTAGGCATCATTGACACGCCCGACTAATTTGGCATCCTTGCCCTTCTTGTTATCCCTGTTGGATTCCGTATAGGATGATGTAGCTGGCATTTTTTGTGTCAAAAAAGAATTGTTGGATGATGATACTATTCATTATAAACGCCCATCTGACAGAACTTTTCGATGCGCTGAGAAACAAGCGTATCGATGGGAATCTGCTTCAATTCCGCTATGCTATCAACGATGGTCTTCTTGATGATTTGGTACATCTCGGTCGGATTTGTGTGCGCACCGCCGACAGGTTCGGGAATGATGCCATCAATCAACTTGTTGGCATACATATCCTTAGCGGTAAGTTTGAGGGCTGCTGCGGCTTCACGCTTGAAGTCCCAACTACGCCACAAAATACTCGAACAGCTTTCGGGCGCAATGACTGAATACCACGTATTTTCAAGCATATAGACCTTGTCGCCAACGCCAATGCCAATAGCACCGCCGGACGCGCCCTCGCCTATCACAATGCAAATGATGGGAGTCTTGATGCGGAACATTTCATAAATGTTGCGGGCAATCGCCTCAGCCTGTCCGCGCTCCTCCGCCTCGCTGCCCGGATATGCGCCAGGGGTGTCAATGAGCGTGACGATTGGTTTTTGGAATTTTTCAGCCATGCGCATCAGTCTCAAAGCCTTGCGGTAGCCTTCGGGATTTGCCATGCCGAAATTGCGGTACTGGCGGAGTTTTGTATTCTCACCCTTCTGCTGACCTACAAACATGATAGACTGATCTCCAATCATGCCCCAGCCGCCCACCATCGCGGTGTCATCCTTGATGTTGCGGTCGCCGTGGAGTTCGATGAAGTCATCGCAAATGTTCCGTATGTAGCCCAATGTATATGGACGCTCGGGATGCCTCGACACTTGAACACGCTGCCACGGCGTGAGGTTGTCGTAAATATCTTTGCGAGTGCTTAAAATCTTAGCTTTTAGGTCGTTGATGGTCTGTTCAACATCAACGCTCCCCGCCTTCTGTATTTCTTCCGCCTTTACAAGCTGATCTTCAAGTTCCTGTATTGGCTGTTCAAATTCAAGTAGTTGCATGAGATTTCAATATTATTTAGGCGTAAAGAACGCCAAGTTTTTGTTGGTGCAAAGGTAATAAAAAACCTTGACAATGGCGAAATTTTATTATCTTCTGCGCTCATTTTTTTTCTTACTTGTCAAGCTGTTTCCTGCTTGAGCTGAAATTTTGATCAAAACATCACTTCCAAAATCCATCGAAAATTTTTCATAATGAATCGTGTTATTGTGTATTTAATGTTATAGATTTCTAACATTGCGAGTGATTCTCGGCTTTTCTTTTTTATTGATTCGTCATAACAATGACATACCCACCATCAACTGATATTCGAGACCAGAAAAAAGTCTCTTGCCTTTGAGCGGAAAATGTTTCATGTGTTTCTTTTAAAAAATGATTATTTTTTGATTTTGATATTGGATGTATTTATTTCCTTTGATTGAGCCACGCCTCCCCTACTTCACACAACTGCCTATAAAAGTCTTCACCAAAAACCTCTGTGATAGGCACTTCGAGGAACTTGTAGCATGGAACACCCTGTCTTTCTCCCTTTATGAGGGCGCAGTCGCAGATATGCCAACGGTCAAACTTGATTGTCTTATAAGGTCCAGCCTTGCCAACACGGATTGGATAGAGAAAACACGAAGCTGGTTTGCGCCATGGAATTTTACCATCCAAAAATGCACATTCGTATGCACATTTCAGTATGCCGTCCCTGCGCGTAACGTATGCACACTCACGGTTTGGTGCAAGCGGCGTATCGAGGTCGCCAGCATCGTCCACAATACCAAATCCCTGTTCCTCAATGGCTTTTCGGTTTTCTTCCGAAAGATATGGCTTCACTTTCGGATAATATTTTTCGAGGAGGTCGAGTTCCTTTGCCTCCAGCGGCGCACCAAGGTCGCCCTCTATACAGCAACGGCCTTTGCATACTCGCAAATCGCAGACAAAATTCTGCAAAAAGATGTCTTCGTCAATAAGGACGTCATTGATAATCAACATGTCTATACCAAAAGTTTAGGGTTTTAAAAAAAACGATTTGTGGACACCTCGCTGTCAAAACGCGACGCTGTTCACAAACCGTTTTTTTAATTTAAGGTTTTGAAATAAGAAAGAACGCCAAATCTTCAACATTCTTCCTGGAGAGCCCCAATCTTTTCCAAACACATTTTGGAAGCGAGCTGTTCAGCTTCTTTCTTGGAGACTCCCACACCCGACCCCATTTCCTTTCCGTCGATTGTTACCATCGAGAGGAAATAGCGGCTGCCCGGGGCGTCAAGTGAGGTATTGAAAATTACAGAGTATCTGTTTTTTTGTCCCCACTCTATCATCTGCGACTTGTAGTTGTGGTTATGATGTTCTATCTCCACAACATCAAGGTAGTTGGGCAGGATGTTTGAATAAATAAACTTGCCCGCCACATCGAACCCCCTGTCGAGATACAATGCGCCGAGGAACGCTTCGAATGCGTCACCATACAGGTGGACTCCCTTGACATTTGCACTGACATTGGTCTTGACGAGCCTGTCGAGACCAATGTGTTTAGTGATCTCCGTGAGTTTTTCTCCATTGACGATTCGCGACCGACACTGCGTCAAGTATCCCTCCTGTTTGTCAGGAAACTTTTTGTAGAGGTACTCGCCGATGAGGAGGTCGAGCACCGAATCGCCAAGGAATTCGAGCCTCTCGTTGTTAATCAAGAAACCACCTTTAGCCTTCAATGATTTGGAACGGTGTATGAGAGCGGTCTTGTAGTACTCCAAATGGTTTGGGTAGTAGCCCGTAATCTTCCTGATAGAATTGGAAAATTTTTTGTCGAGCCTGAAAACGTGTCTAAAAAACGCCACTAAACCGGTAAACACCTTCATTAAAAGTTTTTTAAGGGCTTACAACATCTTGAACACTACGGAAGCATTGTGTCCACCGAAACCGAACGTGTTGTTGAGCGCGGCACGGATGCTGCGTTTCTTAGCCACGTTAGGCGTGATGTCGAGTTTCGGGTCAATATCCGGGTCAGGTGTCTCGAAGTTGATGGTCGGAGGCACGGTGCCATTTACCATCGCAAGCACACATGCAATCGACTCTATCGCTCCGGCACCGCCGAGGAGGTGTCCCGTCATACTCTTGGTGCTGCTAATGCTGAGGTTGTAAGCGTGTTCGCCAAATACTTGCTTAATCGCCAAAGCCTCCGCCTTGTCGCCCAAGCCGGTGGAAGTACCATGTACATTGATGTAGTCGATGTCTTCCGGCTTGATGCAAGCGTCGTCGATAGCCATCTTCATCACCTGAGCCGCGCCCTTTCCTTCCGGATGCGGAGCTGTGATATGATGAGCGTCTGCAGAAGCGCCGCCACCGCCTACCTCACAGTAGATTTTGGCGCCACGAGCCTTGGCGTGTTCATATTCTTCCAGCACGAGGCATCCCGCACCTTCGCCGATTACAAAACCGTCGCGGGTCTTGTCGAATGGCCTTGAAGCGTGCTGAGGGTCGTCATTGCGCGTGGAAAGTGCCTTCATGGAGTTGAATCCAGCAAATGCAGCGATGCCTATCGGCGACTCAGATCCACCGGTAATCATCACATCAGACTTGCCGAGGCGAATCCAATTGAAGGCGTCGATGATTGCGTGGGTAGAGGAAGCGCAAGCGGACACCGTGGCGTAGTTGGGACCACGGAAGCCATATTTCATCGAAATCTGACCTGCGGCAATATCGCTGATCATCTTGGGAATGAAGAAGGGGCTGAATTTTGGTGTGCCATCGCCTTTACCAAATTCAAGCACCTCGTCCGTCATCACATTGATACCGCCGATGCCGCATCCCCAGATGACTCCGGCGCGTTCAAGATCGATCTGGTCTTCTGTGAGGCCAGAATTCTTGAAACCTTCGTCAGTGGAAATGAGCGCAAACTGCGTGAAAAGGTCGAGTTTTGAAATGGACTTCCTGTCGAAATAAGCCGCAGGGTCATAGTCCTTGACCTCACACGCAAACCTCGTCTTGAACTTTTCGCAATTAAAACGGGTAATTGGACCTGCGCCGCTTACCCCGTTTTTCAGGCTTTCCCAAAACTCGGCTATATTGTGGCCTAAGGGATTGATGGATCCCATGCCGGTGACAACTACTCGTTTTAATTCCATAAGTGTAGATGCTAAGTTTTGTGTAAAACGTTAGTCAAAATTGATTCGATTACTTGGCATTCTGCTCGATGAAGGCGATAGCCTCGCCGACATTGGTAATCTTCTCAGCCTGGTCGTCGGGAATGGTTACGCCGAACTCCTTCTCGAACTGCATGATGAGTTCAACAGTGTCGAGCGAATCAGCACCGAGATCGTTGGTGAAACTTGCCTGTTCAGTTACTTCGGCCTCATCAACGCCGAGTTTGTCAACGATGATTGCCTTTACCTTAGAAGAAATTTCTGACATAATTTATTGATTTTAATTTAATTATTAATATTATTTTCGTTTAACAACTATGTGTTTTTTCCGACCGCAAAGTAAATAATTTTCGACCAATCTACCAAATTTTTTTATAAATCATTGTATAACAAATCATTATTTTTTGACCTTTGATTTTAATAATTCGTTAACAGACAGCGACATTAATTGCTGTGCATTAGCCGAAAAAAGTTGCGATGGAAGGTGTTTTTTATGTTTTTTTCACACTACGCCAGTGCCTTGATGTCGGCGATGACGTTCTTTGCGAGTGATGTTGCACCGAGACGGAAGTTGGTATTGTCGTAGTTGTCAGCACCAAAAATGTCCTCCATGATTGTGCAGTAAGCGAGAGCGTCCTGCGATGTACGGATACCACCGGCGGGCTTTATGCCCACACGCCTGCCCGTCACCTTATAATAATCACTCACAGCCAACGCCATAATCAGCGCAGCGCGTGGTGTTGCGGCAGGCTCACTCTTACCTGTTGAAGTTTTCACAAAGTCTGCACCAGCTTCCATGGCGATGATTGATGCGTCGTAGATGTCTGAGTCGTTTTTATAGACGCCAGTCTCTAAAATCACTTTCATCTTGACATTCTTACAAGCAGAACGCATGGCTGACAATTCCTCAAGTGCAGCATCATAATCCTTTGCGATGATGTCGCCAGCATTGATTACGACGTCTATTTCGTCCGCTCCAGTTTCAACTGCGAGTGCAACTTCGCGAACCTTTATCTCCCTGAAAGTCTGAGCATGAGGGAACGCACCGGCAACCGAAACGATATCAATGCCAGGGACTTTGAGGTTCTGTTTCACAACACTCACAAACTTTGGATAAACACAGATGCCAGCCACATTTGGAATGTCGGGATAGTTGGCGGAATGATTGTTGACAATATCCACGAGAGCCGACACCGACTTGACATTGTCAGCATTGCTGAGTGTTGTGAGGTCGATGCACGAATGTATTTTTTTGAGTGTAGAAAGTGACGGAGCTACAGGATTGGCTTGATAGGATTTGAGTTTTCCATCCACAAAACCATCACCGTGGCTTTCTAACGAATAATTTTTGTATGCCATAATATCATTGTTTTTTTGAAAGTCAGCCGGAAGATGACTTTTATTGATGTTAACAGATTTTTTTGTCAGCCTCATGCTCCGTCAGTTTCTTGAGCGGAGTGATTCCATCGAGGATTTTCTTGCTGTAAACGATGTCCACAGCCCTGTAGATGGCATTACGCATGGATGTATCGTCGGCGACGCCCTTTCCTGCAATGTCATACGCCGGACCATGCAAGGGAGATGTGCAAATCACCGGCAGACCGCCTGTGTAACAAACACCCTTGTACCCTTCAATAATTCTGAACGGCACTGCCGCCTGGTCGTATGTCATGGCAAGCACAGCATCAAATTTCGTGTAAGCCTCCGATGCAAAGAAACTGTCGGGGCTATACGGACCGAACACCGCAATCTCCTCCTCAGTCGCCTTGTCAATGGCAGGCATAATTCTGTCGGCTTCCTCCTGACCAAATGAGCCGTTGTCGCTGGCAAATGGATTCAAGCCAAGCACAGCAATACGCGGTTTCCTAATGGCAAAATCATCTTTCAAAGACTTGTTGAGTGTCTTTATCTTCCAGTAGATTTTATCCGAAGACAACACGCTGAGGACATTTGCCGTAGGCATGGGACTCGTAACCGTGGCAATCCTTATCTTGTCTCCAAGCATCATCAACACAAAATTGCGGTAACTAAGGTCATGTGCTATGAACTCCGGCACGCCGGCAAACTTGAAACCAGCGTCCATCATGTTTGAAATGCTTACGGGAGCATTGATGAGAATGTCGAGCATATTATTCTTGAGGTCTGCCTCCGCCCTATGGATGGCGGCAAGGCTACATTCACCGGCCTGAATGGTATTACAACCGAGGTCAACGCGGGTGTTTTCATCGCAGACATTGATGATGTTGATTGCATTTGGTACAATGTCCTCGATACTGTTGGCGTTGTTGACAACCATGTTGGCAAGATTGACCTGTTTGCGGTGGAAGGCGGCAATCTTAGACGAACCATATATTACAAAGGTGCAGTCTTCATATATTGCAGGATCCGACAACGCCTTGAATATTACTTCATAACCAATTCCGTTGATGTCACCATGAGTGATACCAACCACATATTTATTGTTAGATTTTTTTTCCATTATAATCGAGTTTCAATTTTATTCCATAGGATTGACGCACATGACGGGGATTTTGGCTTCATTGGCGATAATCTGCTGCTCAGCTGCTCCGAGTACATAATCTTGGAAACGTATGTTCTTGGTAGTCATGATGATAATCAGCCCCGAGCCTATCGACTGTGCGAAACTAATGGTCTCGTTAGCAAGTCCGTCCTTACCGTCGAGACGTTGGAGTTCATAGTTTATCTGATTTGTTTCCAGATACTTGATGGCGGCGGAGATATTGCTCTGTGTACGCTTGCGGATTTGTAGGTCGCTGTTTTCGATGTAGCAAAGATAGAACTTACATTTAAACGTCTTCGCAATAAACTGAACCCACACAAGTTTCTGCCGCTCCTCCAGTTTGAAATCAAGTGGCAATACCACTTTACGGATGTCGGTGTCCAAAGGCTTGTCCTGGACAACAACAAACGGGGCTTTGCTCCCCGTAATAACTTTCAAAGCCCAACTGCCGGTGAACTTCTGAAGGCCTTTGAGACCATGAGTGCCCATCACGGCGAGTTTGGCGTCACATTCTTCTATGACATGCTTTATTTCTGTGAAAATATTGCCTGTGCGCACGACCACGCCCGGACGTATGCCATACTTTCGCATAACATCCTCGGCAATTAGATTGAGGCGTTCGACATTAAGAGCATTATCAGTCTCATCCTTGGTGATATGCACCAGGATGACACCCCTGTCCAACGCCAGGGCGAATTCTATGGCATGCAGCAGGGCGTATTCGGCTTTTGGAGAATAGTCCCACGGCACTACAATCGGTCTATTGTCAAGAATTTCGTCCATCAGTGATAATAAGCATAAATGCATAATGCATAATCACAGCATCCGCCGAATGGCAAGCATGCATTATGAATTATGCATTATGCATTAAATGAATTTTAGTTTTGGAGCGCAAATTTGATCGGCACAGAGTGGCTAACCTTCACAGCCTTACCACGCTGTTTGCCAGGCTTCCATTTCGGGAGCGACTCTACCACGCGCTTAGCTTCCTTGTCGAGCAACGGGTCAACGCCACGGAGAATCTCAACGTTCTTCACAGAACCATCGGTATCAACCACGAAGCGTACATATACCGTACCCTGGATATCGTTTTCCTTTGCCATTTCGGGGTAGCGCACATTCTCGGCGATGTACTTGCGAAGCGCAAGCTCACCACCCGGGAATTCGGGCATGTCCTCCACGATGAAGAACACCTGAGGTTCTTCTACAACTTCCTCTTCCTGTGCTACCTCAACAACTTCCTGGATCTCGACAGTAGTGTTTTCGTCGGCCTCAGTACTCATGAAGTCATCATTAACCTCAACCTTGTCGTCCACAATCTCGATAATGTCTGCCACAGTCTGCTGCGGAGGAGGAGGAGGAGGAAGCTCCAATTGTTCCTGGCGGGTTACGGGTGCGAGTTCTTCCTCGTCAGCGACGATTTCGAGCGGACCGAAGTCCTCAGCCCTCTCCACGGTCGAACTCCATTCGAACACGCCCCACATGATCAGGAGCGTAACGACAAGACCTATCTCGAGCAGATAACCTCTCTTGTTCTCGAGGTCGGCCTTTTCAGTTTTTTTCTGTTCCATTTTATCTTTTCGTTTTTTAAGTTTAGTAATAACGTTGACTATAATAGTGCGTCGTATTTCCAAACTGCAAAATTAACATCTTTAATCGTGCTATGAAAATTTTGACGCATTTTTTTTCAATTTTTTTTTCTTTACTTTTGAAGTGCGAACTTAATCGGCACAGAGTGTCTGACTTTCACTGCCTTACCACCTTGTCTGCCAGGTTCCCACTTTGGGAGCGACTCCACGACACGTATTGCCTCCTTGTCGAGCAACGGGTCAACGCCTCGGAGAATCTCAACATCGGTTACAGAGCCGTCAGTGTCAACAATGAAGCGCACATAGACAGTACCTTGGATGTCATTATCCTTAGCCATTTCGGGATAGCGCACATTCGAAGCGATGTACTTGCGGAGAGAGAGTTCTCCTCCCGGGTAATATGGCGGGAACTCACAAATGGTGAACACCTGCGGTTCCTCAATCACTTCCTCAGGCTGTTCGATGTCCTGAATTACCGGCATTTCGATTGCACTGTTTTCGTCAATCTCCGTGCTCAAAAAGTCCATATCGACCTCCACCTTGTTGTCCACAACCTCAATGATGTCCGTCACAGTCTGTTGCGGCGGGGGCGGCGGCGGAAGTTGTGGTTCTTCCGGTCGGGTTATGGGGGCAAGTTCCTCATCGTCGCCACTCAATGTCAAAGGTCCGAAATCTTCGGCTCGCTCCACAGTTGACGACCAAGCGAATACGCCCCACATAATCAGGAGCGCCACTGCGAGTCCAATCTCAAACAAATACCCCCTTTTGTTCTCGAGGTTGGCTCTGTCATTCTTCTTCGGTTCCATTTTGTCTTTTCGTTTAAGGGTTAGTAATTATTTTGACTATCAAATAGTTATCGCGACACTTCCGGTGGATGCACCACAGACGTTGAATCGACATCGGCTGCGCTTCTTACATTTAGACCCGTCACTTTTACTGTGAAGGTATCAGTGTAGGGTCTTGTCTGCTTGTAGTTGACAACCAAAACCGCTATCAAAAGCGCAATTGCAAGTCCTAACTGAAAGAAAATGCTGCGCTTGTCTTCTAAATCTGCATTTTGTGTTTTTCGTTTCATAGCTTAAAAACTAATTGTGGGTCGATTGCGTTGCCTTTTTTGTCGGTAACGATGAACGACACCGGTTTATCGGTTTTGTTGTCGGCGACACCATCAATAGTGATTGTGTAAGAGCCGAGATTGAAGGAGCATGCCTGACTGTCGGTATGCAAATTTTCAGCATCTACAGGCGGGACAATCACCGCACCATCATCAAGCCTGAGGTTTACGAGTTCATGCGAAACCACATATAACTTACCGTCAGCGTCACAAATCTTTTGGTCGATGAAAAAACCTGCCACAACTTCATAACCGCCACTCACCGGCATGTCATAACGAGGGTCGGTTGGTGTGAGCATCCCGAAGTAGGCAATGTAGGCAGCAATAGCGACGGCGAGCACCGGTAAAGCCGCGTAGAATCTGATGCGTCTGATTTTCAGGCTATCAGTATTTAGCAACTGCGCTATCCTGTCCACGAGCGGACTTTTACGGCGGGGACGCTTGGCGATGGATTCTTCACGGTTGTTTACGCCAAGACGAAGTACAAGCCGTGAATAATCTGTGAGGCTTCCATCCACAGCCTGCGAATCGGCGATGTTTTCACATACAATCCGCGAATAACGCGCTGCAAGCCTCGCCATAGGATTGAACCACTGAAACACGGAGAAGAACCCGAACAGCAACGTATCAATCGAATGAAGTCCCGCAACATGCTGTAATTCATGCTTTATCACAGTGTCCTTTTCTCCATCAGAAAGTCCACGCGACTTAACGCCGAGGAAGACTTTATGGAAAAAGGAGAACGCCACGGTATTGACATTTGTTTCATAGACTGTTGCTTGCCCTATGTCTGCCACTTTTTTTGACAAACGCGCCAGACGCAACGTCTTCAACAGCCCACGCACAAAACTCACTAACTTGACCGCAACGCCTGCTACATACACCGCAAACAATATCGCGATTAGATTTTCAAAGAACGTCGATTGAATGAATGAGTCCCAATAATTGTCCGAATATACAGGGCGGGCGATTGTTATGACATCATACCCGTCATACTGACCATCAATTTCTACGATACGGTCAGCGGGCTTGGGGACGGGAGGCATGACATACTCGACTTTCATCAATGGCAATACATAACTCACCGCCATAGCAACTATCAAGTAGCCTCGCTCCCACTTGTTATAACTGATGCCATAATAGACATGTCTGTATATGGCAATCAAAACGGCGAACACCACCCCAGCCTCAATCGTATATGCGAGCAACGAGGACATTTACTGACCTTTTTTGTCAATGATTTTTTTGATTTCTGTGATTTCCGAATCGCTTATCTGCTCCTCGTCAACCATGTACGAAACCATTGTCTCGTAACTGCCGTCAAAGTAATTGCGCAACATCTGTCCAAAAGTGAACTTTTTGTACTGCAACTTTGAGATTTTCGGGAAATACTCGTAAGTCCTGCCGTAAGCCTTATAGCCCACGAATCCTTTTTCCACCAAAATCCTGACGACGGAGCTGATGGTGTTATAAGGCGGCTTTGGCGGATCCATCTCCTCAATGACATCCTTGACGAAAGCCTTCTTGAGCTTCCAGAGAATCTGCATGACCTTTTCTTCTGCTTTTGTTAATGCTTCCATAATTAAAAGTTTAGTTTGTTAATTGACACTGCAATTTTATAACTTATTTTTCAGTTGTGCAAATATTTTTGCAATTTTATAACTTAATTTTCAGTTTAAAACCAAAATTTTGCAACAGATTTTTAATTAACTACATAACACTCAAAAAGTTACATAATACAATTTTTAATGTTAATTTTTGTAAAAAACTGCACAAAAAAATGTCCAAATCAAAAAAAATGATTTGGACACTCTTTTTTATAGAAACTCAGGAATTACAAAACCCTTACTGCGCCCTTGTCGGCACTTGCGGCATGAGCAGCGTAGAGCTGGAGAGCCTTGCTGACCACGCGGTCGCGCTTGGGTTTGTAGCCGTTGGGGTCGGCATCCATTGCGGCGCGGCGACGATTAAGTTCCTCATCGGAGATTTTGAGGTTGACGCTGCGGGCGAGAATGTCAAATTCAATGATGTCACCGTCCTCAATGAGTGCAAATGCACCATGAGAGGCAGCCTCGGGGCTTACATGACCAACCGACAGACCCGACGTACCACCTGAGAAACGACCGTCAGTGATGAGTGCGCACTTGTCGCCGAGGTGCTTGGATTTGAGGTAGGATGTCGGATAGAGCATTTCCTGCATGCCTGGTCCACCCTTTGGTCCCTCATACTTAATGACCACAACATCGCCAGCCTTAACCTTGTCACCAAGAATGGCTGTAACAGCCTGATCCTGCGAATCATAAACCTTAGCTGTGCCAGAGAATTTGAAAATCTTTTCATTCACGCCAGCAGTCTTAACAACGCAGCCGTCCTTGGCAATGTTACCAAAGAGCACTGCAATGCCGCCGTCCTTAGTATAGGCGTGCTCCATGTCACGGATACAACCATTGGCGCGGTCGGTGTCGAGAGTTTCCCAACGGGTGTCCTGCGATGCAACCTTGAGCAAACCAATTTTGCCGGATGCTGCCGAAGAGTAGATGCGCTGCGCTTCGGGATCGACTTGCGGTTTCAGGATTGAATATTTGTCAATTGCCTCACCGAGGGTCAAACCGTCAGTACGCTTGCAAGAGAGATCGAGGAGGTTTTTCTTGGCAAGTTCGCCAAGGATGTTGAGCACGCCGCCAGCACGGTTAACTTCCTCGATGTGGTAGTCATGTGTGTTGGGCGCAACCTTACAGATGCACGAAACACGGCGACTGAGTTCGTCGATGTCTTTCATCTTGAAATCTACGCCAGCCTCCTGTGCAACCGCCAAAAGGTGAAGCACAGTGTTTGTGGAGCCACCCATTGCGATGTCGAGCGCCATGGAATTGACGAAAGCCGCTTTCGTTGCGATGCTCTTGGGAAGGAGTGACGAATCGTTGTCACGGTAATATTGGTATGCCAACTCCACAATGCGCTTGCCTGCATCCTCAAAAAGTTTTCTACGGTTGACGTGAGTGGCGACGATTGTGCCGTTGCCAGGGAGTGAAAGTCCGAGGGCTTCTGTGAGGCAGTTCATTGAGTTTGCTGTGAACATGCCCGAACAACATCCACATGTAGGACATGCCAGTTTTTCAACCTTGGAAAGTTCCTCCTCCGAAACACTGTTGTCACCGCCCATAATCATTGCGTCGATGAGGTCAATTTTGCCATTATTGTAACGACCAGCCTCCATTGCACCGCCAGAAACGAAGATTGTGGGGATGTTGAGCCTCATGGATGCCATGAGCATACCGGGAGTAATCTTGTCGCAGTTAGAAATGCAGACAAGAGCATCCGCCTTGTGAGCCTGACACATATACTCCACACTGTCAGCAATGATTTCACGGCTCGGAAGGGAGAACAACATTCCGTCATGTCCCATTGCGATGCCGTCGTCGATGGCTATAGTGTTGAACTCTGCTGCAAAACAGCCGAGTTTTTCAACAGTCTCCTTTACGATGCGGGCGCACTCATTAAGATGAACGTGTCCCGGCACAAACTCCGTGAACGAATTGGCGATGGCAATAATCGGCTTGCCAAAATGCTCTTCTTTCATTCCATTGGCACGCCAAAGTCCACGTGCCGCCGCCATAAGGCGACCCGAAGTGTTTACTTTACTTTTAAGTTCCATTTATATGATTTGATTGTTTGATTATTAACTATCGTATTGTAGCTTTCATGGTCAACGCCTGAACGCCTGTGCGGTGTTCAAACGACTTTACAAACTTGCGCTGTTCATAGATTTCGTCACCATAAATTGCACGAGCGGCCTCACCCGACAACTCCGAGAAAATCTTCATGAAGCCCGCGTCGTCTGCCTCAGGAAATTCCTTCACCTTGTAACCACCATCCATTTCTGCGAGTTGTGCGGCATACATGATGGCATCCTCAAGACCACCAAGTTGGTCAACAAGTCCGATTTTCAATGCCGAAGTACCAGTCCAAACTCGTCCTTGCGCTATTGAATCCACTTGTTCAACTGTCATCTTACGTCCGTCTGCAACGTGTTGGAGGAACACATCATACACATTCTCCACACTACGCTGTAAAACTGCAAGTTCTGCGGCTGTTTTGGGTTCCATAGCGGAAATGAAGGACGATTTTTCATGCGTATTGACAGTCTCAATATTGATACCGAGAGTGTTTTTGAGGAGTTTCTGCGGGCAGAGAATCAGGCCAAACACGCCAATGGAGCCTGTTATAGTATTAGGCTCTGCAAAGATTTGGTCGGCGCATGAAGCAATGTAATAACCGCCCGACGCTGCATAACCACCCATAGAAACCACAATAGGTTTGGATTCTTTCAGTTTGAGAAGTTCTTGATAAATAACCTCAGCCTCCACAGCCGAACCGCCAGGAGAATTGATGCGAACAACAACAGCCTTCACATCGTCATCATTGGCGACAGCCTTGACGTCTTTTACGAAATCCTTTGACGTGATGCACTGCTCGCCGTTATTTTCAGCGACAATCTCTCCTGCAGCATACAAAACCGCAATTTTGTTGGTGTTGTCATCTTTTTCGGTGATGGATTTTGCATATTTGGAGATTACGACGTATTTTGGTTCGCCATCTTCATTTTCAGAGCCCATGCCATAGACCACTTTATCGTCAAAATCACTCTCCAAAATTACACCGTCAATGAACCTGTTTTCAATACAAGCCTTGTCATTGCTGTAACAGTCGAGCGAATTGGCAAGCTGGTCGATTGTGGCGCGATCAATGCCCCTACTTTCACTGATAGCATTAGCGACAACCTCCCAAATATCTGTGAGATAAGTGGTTATCTGGAGTTTGTTGGCATCAGACATTTTATCCTGCAAGTAAGGCTCAACCGCCGCCTTAAACTTGCCGTGCCTGATAACCTGCGCATCAATGCCAAACTTGTCGAGCGCACCTTTATAATATAAGGACTGCGAACAAAGACCGTTGAGCATGAAATCGCCCATCACACGCATATAAATGCTGTCACATGCCGTGGCAACATAATAGTCGAGATTGTTGAACGAATTGGAAAACGCATATACAGGCTTGTGGGAAAGTTTTTTAAACTCAACAATCAACTCCCTGAGTGCGTCGGCAGTGGCAATGTCCTCAATATTGTAGTCGGAACAATTGAGGTAAATGCCTACAATCTTGTTATCATCGACAGCATTGTTTACGCAACGGCTGATTTCATTGAGACCGAGCCTTTGCATTTTGTCGAATGAAAAGGAATTGTAGATACTGCCAATATCGGTGTAGGAGCGGTCGGAAATGGCATCAGCGAGATTTATGCGCAAGACAGAATTGTCTTCCACTGCGACAGTGTTATTGCTGTCTGACTTACCAATGCTTGCAATCATCATTGCAAACATGAAAAACATAAAGAATCCCTGAATGATTCCCCATAGGAAAAGTCCGGTCAGCACCGCACCAGTCATCTTCAAAAAATCTTTCATAATAAATTACGTGTTACAGGTTATTAATAGAGCTTTCATTTCTTAAACATTGTTGTGTCCAAAGACCTCTTTATCGGCTTTCCGACAAGTTCCAGCAACTTTTCATCAAGTTTTTCAGCGGAAAGATTGACGGCCTTGACAGTCATATCGGGAGCGATAAGGAAACTGGACGGCAACGACCGAACACCATACAACTCAGCCGCAGAAGACCGCCAAAGTTTCAAATCGGAAACCGAAACCCATGGAATTTTCTGCGCCTTCACAGCATTTTTCCATGCATCGGCATTTTCTTCTAATGCGACCTGATAAACCGTGAAATTGTTGTTACGGAACTTCCAGTACAACTTGTTGAGGTTTTCATTATTAATTTTCGACACATCCGACCACGATGCCCAAAAGTCGAGCAAAACATACTTGCCTTTAAAAGATGACAACTTGACTGAATCACCTTTTATATTAGGCAACGTGATGTCGGGCGCAGTCTGACCGACTGCAATCTGCTGCCCCGACGTGGGATTATCCTGCGAAATGCGAAGTTTATCGACATAAGTCACAAGTTTTCGAGCCTGAATGTTGTCGGGATAACGCGCCGAAAGTCTTTCCGACACCTTATTATAAATGTCATAATCCTTCGACGGATCAAACACCGGCAATTTCGGGGCAATATATTGCGACAAGCAAACAATTTGCGCAAGCGAAGTCGGATTGTCCCTCAGGAAATTTTCAGAAAAATTTCTCTGTTCCTTGCAAGTCAGGGAATAGACCGAATCGAGCACAGACTTTATGCCCGCGAGGTTTGGCGCATCAATATTGGCACGGAAAATACGTCCGAGCGAATCCAATACAAATCTTGTATCGCGGATTTTATGAATCAGACGACATACGCCCTCACTTTCAGGAGAACCTTCAACCTCATAAGAGTCCGGGAAATCGTCAACATGACCCTTTACAGTCAAAACCTGAGAAGTGTCAGGGATGAGCGTAATCTGCCTGCTATTGTCGGAGGCAAAATGTAGAATGTAAAAATCAGGGCCTGAAATGCCGCCCTCGAGCATGAAGCGTCCGTCATCACCCACTTTTGCGGAGTCGATGAACTCATAACCATTGTCTTTGACGAGTTTGATATAAGCGGTGTCGCCCGCCATGCCTTCAAACTCACCCAATACCTCAAACTTGGTGTGCGTAGAAGTCTCGGTCTTCGGCATACAGCCAACCATCACCGCACACACCATCACAGGCGCAAGATGTCTAATGTTTATTCTCATTTGTATTAATGTTTTCCAACTGCAAATTTAAACAAGTAATCGAACTTGCAGAAAGAAAATCACAAAAAATATTAACTACACCCCCAAAAAAATTTATTTGTGTCAAAAAATTCCCAAATTATTATTAATTTTGACGCGGAAAATTAAAAAACAAAAACACACAACCAAAAAACATAATGGAAATACTTGAAATCCTGAAATACGTTCTGCCTTCATTGGTAGTATTAGGGTGCAGTTACTTGATGCTCAGAGAGTTTAACAGACGCGACGAAAACAAGGCAAAAATGGAACTGCTAATCGGCAACTCAAAGACTATACTGCCTGTCAGGCTTGCAGCTTACGAGAGGTTAGTCTTGTTCCTGGAAAGAATAGAGCCTCAGAGCATCGTCATCCGTATCGCTGAAAATGGAATGACCGCCATCGAACTCCAACGCGACCTCCTGGCAACAATCCGTGTGGAATTTGAACACAACTATTCTCAACAGTTGTACGTCAGCGACAATGCATGGAAAGCGGTCGTCGATACAAAAGAAGTCATTGTCCAACTCATCAACCAAACCGCACAGAGCATACCTGTGGATGCAAAAGCACTCGACCTCGGCAAAAAAATCATCGACAACTATGCAACTCTCCAAAACCCGCCTATCAGCATGGCAATTTCGGTGCTGAAAACAGAATTGGAGACAGTGTGCTGAGAGAGAAAAGATTAAAGAATTAATAAGAGTAAAAACAATAAAAGAATCATAATGAAAAAAATTATAATAATCATCGCGGCGATATTGGCACTGAGCGACTTTGCCACAGCCCAAAAATATTACAACAAGGTTAAGCTCACTACGACAGAGGATTCTGTAAGCTACAGCATCGGATTCCTGATGGCGAAAAATTTCGTTGACCAGGGATGGGATTTCATAAAGACCGACGCTCTCGCAAAGGCTTTCAGCGACGTATTAAACAACAAGACGCTTGCCATTGAAGAAGACAAGTTGAAAGACATACTCAACACCTACATGGAAAAGGTGGAGAACGAACAGAGCGAAAAGGCAAAGAAAGCCGAAAACGATTTTCTCGCCGAAAACGCCAAAGACCCCGACGTGAAAACCACAGAATCGGGACTTCAATACCGCATTGTGAAAGAAGGCAACGGTAAAAAACCAGCCGACACAAGCGGAGTAAGAGTTCATTATGAAGGCAAGCTCATCGACGGAACAATATTCGACAGCTCGTTCGACAACGAAGAGCCCGTAGAATTCAATGTTGACGGGCTCATCCCAGGCATGACAGAAGCACTGAAACTCATGTCTGAGGGTTCTGAATACATCATCTACATACCGTCCGACCTCGGATACGGCTCATATTCGCCCGCCGAAATCATTCCTGCATACTCGACACTCATTTTCGACCTCGAACTCATACAAGTCATCGACCGCATAAAGGACGATGACGACATCGACCTCGACTTCGACTTTGAAGACGAATAAACCAACCACGATTCTATTTACACACAATAAAACAAAATGAAAAATCTAAAAAAGTTTCTGACTGTATCAGCACTTGCCACAGCAACATTGTTGTCAGCTTGTGCAGGCGGCGGCGCACAAAACACCCCCGCAAAACTAAACACCAAGGTTGATTCCATGAGCTACGCAATGGGCGTGTTATTGGGAATGGACATGCGTGAATCCATACAACAAAGGTTTGAACCTGCCATGGAGGGTTTCAATTATGACAACTTCCTCAATGCATTCTACACCGTACTCAAAGACTCCGCAAGCCTCAAGATGGACCCCAAAAGCGCAAACGATTACTTCAACAATGCAATGCAAGTAATCCAAGCTAAACAACAGGCCATCGAGCAAGCCAAGAGGGACAGCATCGCCGCCGTCAATCTCGAAGCCGGAAAAAAATTCCTCGAAGAAAACGCCAAGAAAGATGGCGTAAAGACACTTCCCAGCGGCATCCAATACATCGTTCTCGAAGAGGGCAAGGGCGCAAAACCCACCATCGACGACCAGGTTGAATGTGACTACGAAGGCTCGCTCATCGACGGCACAGTGTTCGACAGCTCCATCAAACGTGGAGAACCCGCCACATTCCCGCTCAAAAACGTAATCAAAGGCTGGCAGGAAGCAATACCGATGATGCCATTGGGCAGCAAATGGAAAATCTTCATCCCCGCCGAACTGGGCTACGGTGAACAGGGCAGCTACACAATCCCGGGCAACAGCGTCCTCATCTTCGACGTCAAGCTCCTCCAGATTATCAAACCTGAAAAAAAGAAATAACACAGTATAAACTCTAAACTACACGAAAATGGCAGTATTAGAAGCAGAAGGCAAACTCTTCAAAGTGCTCGAACGTAGATCTGGCACGTCTCAGAGCAACGGCAATCCATGGTCATCCCAAGACTTCGTTCTTGAAATTCCTGGACAATATCCAGCATACGCGGTATTCAACGTATTCAACGACCGCGTACAACTCAACCAATTCAAAGAAGGAGAATACGTCAAGGTCTCTTTTGATTTCAGGGGACACGAGTATCAAGGACGTTGGTTCAATCAACTCAACGCTTGGAAAATGGAGCGTCCAGGCACAGGCGAAACGCCACAAGGTCCCACAAATGGACAAACAACACCTGACCCTCAAGCCGCCCCCGCTCCTCCGACTGGTCCGGCAGAGCAACCACAGCAAGGCGGTGACGATCTCCCATTCTAATCGTCAACACATTCCAACAATGTACCCAATTCATAATGCATAATTCATAATCGCCATCTGGCTTGTGAATTGTGCATTATGTTTTTTTACAAACAATCACAACAATGAAGTACTTGTTATCTTTGATTTTGACGGTCATAATCGCCACGACAAACACAAACGCACAATTTGTGAAAAAATCCACGGACATCGTGTGCCTCGTACCATCGGCTGTTGCTGCGGTGAACACATTGGCACGCCACGACAGGAAAGGCATGTTGCAGTTAGGACTTTCGTCCGCAACCTGCATCGCTGTCAACTACGGTTTGGAAGCAATGATTACCAAAGAACGACCCGACGGCACAGGCAGCCACGCCTTTCCAAGCACTCACACCGCCGCAGCCTTCAATGGCGCGACATTTCTCCTGAGACGCTACGGATGGAAATGGGGCGTGCCTGCATACGCAGTCGCAACTTACGTCGGCTGGGGTCGCATATATTCCGACCGACACGACATCTGGGACGTACTCGGCGGCGCGGCATTAGGTGCGGGGACAGCATTGATATTCGCCCGCCCATATAAAACACAAAACGCCGAAATAACCATATCTCCAACATTTGGAAGCGGAAGATACGGCATTTCGGCGGTGATGAAATTTTGAATGTCAACGACTTAGTTCCTGTCCCACCAACTCTTGTTGGAAATCATGAAGCCGATGTTGAACATATAATAGAAATGGCTCTTGCCATGAGGTTCATATCGGAGATTGAAAGCCACAGGACCGAGCATTGTATGATATACAAACGCGGTATTGAAAAAATACTGGTATCCATCCAATTTGCCTGAAGACTTTTTGAGGCAATAATGTCCGTCCTCGACCCTCAGACGCTCCTGCTCAAATGGCTGGAAATAATATCCACAAAGCCTCCACGTAAAATTGTCATTGAACCTGTACATTCCGCCCACACTCACAGCGGCGAAAACATCAGCCCTATAATCCTCAAAGACCATCGTCTTTGTGTATTCAATCGGGCGGTAGGCATTGGTGGTGAGCATCTGCACCATCGGGTTGGAAAGTTTTGAATGGTCACTCACGTTTAACTCCAATGAATACGGTATGCACCACTTGCCAAAGTTCCAGTTATAATTTTCATACTTGACATAAGCATCCCAAAACTTCTTGTCCTTGTCTCCGGGGACATACTTCTCTTCATCAGGCACGCTGCCCGCGCGGAATTTTTCACCAGCTACAGTCCTTTTAACCTGCATGAGGAACGACGTTCCACGTGTCGGATAAGTGAAATGATCGAGCCGGCTGCGCTCATACGTCACATGCAAACCAGCATAATTGAAAGTTGTCTTGTCTTTTTTGTATGATGACTCAAACTTCGGCGACAAGAAATAGCTCTCCGAAAATCTGCCAGTGGAAACACCAAACAAAAATTGTCCACCCATTCCGACTGGCACAATGGCATTTGCGTAATACTCCAAGTTGTTTTTTATGGAAGTTGGGCTGCGAGTATCGATGAAAAATACATCGGGATCAGCCTCCATGTAGTCGAACCTGTTGAGTTGGAACGCGGTTTCAAGGCTGAAAAGCAACGCCGTCGGGAAATACGCCCTCATATATGCGCGTCCAGACGTGTAGAAACGTCCAAAATAGCCATTAACACTCACATTTACAGGAATATATCCATAGAACCTGTGCGCAAGTTCCAGAAAACCCTCGCACGATGCCGACGTGGAGACATTACCACCAATCTTCGCGCTCATATTCTTACTGCGCGACAGGCTCAAGTCGAGCGAATAACCCTCGGTGTAAGGATTGTAGGTTGTAGTGGGATAGATTCGGTCAATGGTTGGGTCAACCGCCACCTTATAGAACTCCCTTCGCATATCGTCAAGGCTGAGCGTGTCATGCTTGAATTTTTTGAATGTCTTGAGAATATACTGACCATGGAGATGACGAATGCCGGAGATATTGATGGCATTGAAGACAAGCGGACGAAGTTTGGCTTTGAAGGCATTAC
Organism: Bacteroidales bacterium; assembly: GCA_017964465.1. Taxonomy (GTDB): domain Bacteria; phylum Bacteroidota; class Bacteroidia; order Bacteroidales; family UBA3824; genus UBA3824. The sequence continues at coordinate 40,341 of JAGCRY010000100.1, forward strand.
GCTTGGCATTGATTTCCTCCGAGGAAACACGGCGCGTAATCTGACTTTTGAGGCTGTCCATTTTCTGCATCGCCTCCTTGTAGCCGAGTTCAATGAGTTCGTCACACTTGCTGAAATCCAAAGAGCTGTGGTTCAGCACGTCCGGCTGAAGCATAAGACCAGAATCGGCGGCGATTGTATAGTTGCTTGGGTCCATAACCATGTTTTCAATCTGCGAAACAAGGTCGTCTTCCGATGGATTTTCATTATTGCTCGACACTTGAACGCCAATGATATAGTCAGGTGCAAAATCCGACTTCATTGCATCAATCGGACAATTATTATAGATTCCGCCATCAAAAAGCAGTCCATCTCGATATACTACAGGCTTGAAATACAACGGTATAGCCATGCTCGCCCTCACAGCTGTGGAAAGATTGCCATGGTCGAAGATGATGGACTTTTTGGCATAGACATCAGACGCTGCACATCGGAAAGGAACCATCAAAGAATCAAAATCATAATTTGCAGCCGCGCCGCCCGGTCCCATAATTTCCTCAAACGCAAAGTCCATCTGATAGGACGAAACAATATTTGTGGGCAAATACACCTTCAAAGTGGTGTCGCGGTTGAATTTCAATGACAGCATCGCCGCTGACGGCTCATCCTGCATATAATAATACCTCAGGTCTGATTCCGTGACACCATTTAGCCAGTTGCGGAATTTTTCGGAGTGGAACAACTCTGTCATCTCATCAGTCGTGTACCCCAAGGAATACAAAGCACCAATGATGGAACCCATCGACGTGCCTGTCACATAATCGATCGGAATGTTGTTTTCTTCCAATGCCTTCAGTACGCCAATGTGCGCCAATCCCTTTGCGCCGCCGCCACTAAGCACAAGACCGACTTTCTGTGCAAAAGACGATACAGATACCATCATCATGGCAAATATCATAAAGAAAATCTTTATACGTTTCATTAGTCTAAAGTTTAAAGTTTATATTTTAAAGTTGAAAGTATAATGTGTATTGTTTAAAGTGTAGAGTTTTAAAGTGTAAAGTTTAAAGCGTAGATTTTTAAATCATTTCAGCAATCTGATTCCATCGATGTTTTGGCAATCCATTCGAGGGAAGATGCTTATTCGCCGTGCCGTGCCTTCACGCTCCATGTTTCGGTAGATATGGTCGAAAAGGTGCTTCATGTCAAGAGACGACCTTGACTGACCGTAAGTTTTGAGCGTGGAAAGCAGATAATGAGTGAACATTCCATGCGATGTATTGTCAACCACAGGATTCATCACATTACTGCTTGAAGCATACATCAGGCAAGTCCTTTGGTCGGTGACCATCGGGAATGCGGCGTTAGACAAAATGGAGCTGCCTGGCGTTACAAATGAATTGCCGTCCCTATCAACTCCGGCAAATGAAGTCTCAAAGAAGCACGCAAGTGTATGTATGTCATACGAACGCAACGCCTTCAATAGAGTTGAAAGTGGGTAGCCCGTCTCTAATGGTCTTGAAACATTGGAGTCATAGAGCATCAGACATGGCTCCATACCATTGTTTGCACAAACTCCAAGCCCCGAAAAATAAAATATCAAATCCACGCCAGCCTTTCCGTATGCCTTCGACTGCAAAAGTCCGCGAACTTTGAATATATCAAGAACATCATTGAGAGTCGCTTTCTGATTGAGGACATAGACGATATTGTTTCGAGGAACGTTCATCACCTTCACAAGATAATTGTAAAAAACATTTGCATCATTTGTGGCATACTTTGCCTTTGGCATCCTCATGTAGCTCTCCACTCCCACAATGACCGCGTATGTGTTTTCGGCATTGTTTAGTGTGAAAGGCAAACCGGAATTAATGTCCCTTGTATCCGCCTCGCGAAGATTGAACGTCAAGGAGATATTTCCATCACTCTCGCGGTGTATTGGAGTGATAGGATTGTTAAGCACAACAGTCATAGGGACAGTCTCTGCAAGGCGTCCTTCATTATCAGTGAGGTCAATCTTGAAAATCAACTGCGACACAGGACATAGTGGACTTACCTTGAATTTCAAGTCAAGCTTCTGACTTTCATTACGGTCGAGGTCACGGAGATATTGCGGGACGTCCTGGTCAATCACTGTGACATGTCCACTGACCGAATAGAACGTCGCTTTTAGTCCGTCACATTTGCCATATCCTTGGTTTCTCATCGTGACAGCAAGACGTATTGTCTCACCAGGAGAAACGCGGCAGTCTCCATTGCCAAGTCTTTCTCCGTTTGTATCCATGCCGTCCTCAATCTCGTATGCAACCACACGCATCGCCGCGCTGTAATCTTTTATCCTCTCATACAATTTAGTGCCGAAAGCTCCAAATTTATCAATCCCGACCAACTGTTTCCCATAGAGAATGATACCAGCGTTGTTGCCATAATACACCTCGTTTGGAATATGCCCAACGTACTTGTCGTTGATGAAAAACATGATTTCATCATTGGCGTATTGGACTCGCAGCTTGTTCCTTGGGTAAACGTTCTTACTTTTGTCATTTTTGTCAACAACAAGTTTGTTGATAATTGTATCGGTCTTTGGTCCGAGAAGATACTTTCCTTCGCGTCCAGCGACCATCTTCCTCACAAAGAAACGGCCACCTGGGGTGATTGCGAATGAAAAATAGCCTCCCCTACCCTTGCCCCACACAATGCCATAGCCGCCATCTGCAGCAGAGCTTTCTCCACAAGCACCTTCTGTCTCAATATAATAATTGTCGCCGAGATACATCTTGATAGGGATGTCGAAAATCTTAGAGCCGATGTCGCGCTTGTGCTCCAAAAGATAATAGCCTTTTATGAAACGCGCCGTATAATCGTCTGTGACGTCCTCCGGCCATCCTGCACTGTTGCTGTCAAAAGTTTCCCTTAGCACAGTTTCTTTCACCTGTGCTAACCCCATGAAAGGCAGGAACATTGCTATTATCAAAAACAATATGCGCATGCGTGTCAAAATTTGATGAAAAGCGTAATCAGGAGCAGCAGCACGACTGAGATGATGAGACCTTTTGCGCCCTGATCCCAACTCTTCTTGGTGAAATAATAAAACACAAGCAATACCGGCGAGGCACACAGGCTAATCATCTTCATGACCGCCTCAGCCTTGAACTGCGTGAACATTCCGCCGAAAGTAATCTGCGGGTAAAATCTGGCGTACCAATATAGTACAAACACCAGCATAGGCACAACGAGACCGACGCCGATGCCAGCCAAAATACTGTTGAACTTTGAGCCTTTTTCGTTTCTTCCGTGAACTTCCATTTTCTTTTTTAAGACATGATTATAGTTATTCGCTGCAAAATTAATCATTTTTTGTCACAATTCCACAAAAAAAGGTACTCGCAAAAACATTTGTACGAGTACCTATGACAAAAAATCTATTATCATGAAAACTTGTTTGCTATTACATTCCGCTCTTGCCCTTGATTTTGCGGCGGATTTTTTCAGCTGTCCAGTTGTGGATGCAGAGCCAGCGTGTCATCGGCAGGTTGTAGCTGATGCAGACAAAGATATGTCCCTTTACGTCGTCAGTCTTCACAAACTCCTTGAACATATAGTCAACATTCACATTCAACATGCTGTAATTGAAACCGAAGGTCGCAGCCATGGCGAAAGTGTTCTTGTCGTCAACCTTTCCGCCATAATTGTCGGCTGTCCAACCGTCTGCAATTTGTTTTTGCTTTACACCGACATTGATGATAGGCTTAATGCCGACACACACATACTTCATGTCACGGTAGATGTCCGAGCTGCTGAACTTGAACAAGACAGGAATCTGTACGCCTGTCGCACGATACCTGTTTTTCAACGTCACTTTCATTTCTTTACCATCATTTGTCAAATAGGTTCCCTTGAGGTTGTTTTGTACACCATAATTGATGTATTCTACACCTGACACAACGCCCATTCTGTTGTTGAGCAAGTCATAGTTGTAGAGGAAGCCCAAATGATAGCCTGCGGTTGGCATGGTGAATCCGCTCTTCTCCTGCGGAATGTCACCATAAGAGGTTTTCAGGTACATATTCGGGTCGCTTTTACCCATGGTGCTGCCGAAACCAAGGTTCACACCCATCACAAAGTTCCAGTAGCGGTATTCCGACTTGCTGATGCCTTCCATACCCATGCCACCAATTCCCTGTGACATGGCTGGCAACGCGGCGACAACCGCCATGATTATTATCAGAAATATCTTTTTCATAATGACAACATTTATTTTCGTTTAACAAATCGGATATTGACTACGGAATGTACTCCCAATTATCGCTGAGCGTCTTGTATCCTTCGAGGTCATAACCTTCTCCGAAAGAGAACATACCACGAATGTTCATATTCTCAACATCGCCAAACTTCCTAACGAGGTAATCGTCAAGACGGTTTACTGTAAATCCGACAGCACCCTGACGGACGACAGTGCTCGAACAATCTGCCTTGCGCGACCATTGTTTGGAGACGAAATCGTAGCACCAGAAATCATTGAGGAGTTTCGTCGGGTCAGGATTTTTGTTGAACTCGCTTTCGCTGCATGTACGTCCTGTGCCGACATACATTCTGTCATAATTGATACCATCCCTGGTGAAATTGAGATAGAATGAAGCGGCATTTGCGCGAGGTTTGAAACCTGTTTCAGAGTCGTTGAACACATCATTTGCCTGCAAAGGCGTCATGCTTATGCTCTGGGAATTAACAGAATATGTCAAAGTGTAGAAATTCCTTGAAAGTTCACCATTATTCCTGCTGCTTTCGCCAGTACCGATAACAACCCTGTCACCACATCTGATGCAGATAGGCTGATAGAAACCTTCTGCGGTCTTGTCACTGTTTGTCGAACGGCTTTCCCATGCGTATGAATAACGGTCAGAGCCCTGACGATCCCAGTCGTTTTGAGGAACATATTCATATATCGACGTTGAAACATGTTTCTGACCATCATTGGACATGTCAGTTTTGCCGAATGCTACGAAATATTTCGTGAATCCTCTGTCTGTCAGAGAGAACGCCACACATCCAGCAATTCCGTATTTGATTCTTGAACCATCGGCGAGGTCTTTGTAGATTGGGAGTTCCTCGATATAACTGCGAGAAGAATGAGTGGTCAATTCTTTCGGATTTCCGTCTGGACCAAGGACATACTTGATTTTGCCATTGGCGTCTCGTGCAACAATCTTATTGCCATCCGAATCTAATTTGTAATTTCCATTTTCATCTCTCTCATATTCAACCTCATACAGAGGGTGGCCTTCTTCATCATGGACAACGAATTCGTTTCTTGCATTTGGATGATCCCTCTGGTCGGCAAACCTGTTTTCTGCGGTGCTGTAATAGAAAATAGTGCCAGTATATTCTCCATTTGTTCCACACTCGCCACCAATAATGAACAACAAAACGTCATTCACCTCGGGATTAGGATTCGGATATGCAATCATCGCGCCATTACTACGTCTCGCGGGACCTGTATGTCCATTCTCATTTTCAAATGTGCCCATCTGCTGCCATGTGTCGTTGGATGTGTCATACTTCCAAAGGTCATTAAAACGCATCGTGCCCTGCTGACCGCCATAGACATACACATCGTCACCATTGTTGCAACAGAATGCATTTGTCCTCGACATCATCTTATCAGGAGCCGGCTTCCTCTGATACCATACGTCAGACGGCAACACAGTTTTGTATTCAAGCGGGCGGCTGTTGTAAATCACAGAATCAGACTTGCCTTTGCCATCGCCTTCGCATATCGCGTAGGACCTTACAAAGTATGTTGAATTGAAATCCAAGCCTTCGATTTTACCTTCAAACTCAACATCTTGGTCGGAAGATGAAACATCTTTCTTGACCGACAAAACAACGCAGTTTTGCTTGTCAGTAATCACAGGCACCTTGTTGGAACGGGAATAAACAAAACCGACCTCCTTAATGCCGTTTCTTGTTGTATTGATGTTTTTGAATTCAGAATGGAGTATCGTATAACAGTTGAGGTTTTCGATTTGATAGTCGTTGATGGTGGTCTCAAATGAGTTTTTTACGATGGAATCCTTTGGAGACATTGCTTCCATATAACCACCTTCTTCAGTCACGACAGTGGTCAGGTCAGTGTTTTTTGTGTCTTTGTCGCCTACTACCACGTCAGGACGAACAATCGTCATGATGTCGCCTTCATCCTTGATACAGCCGGAAAGGAGTGCAAGCGCCACGATACACGTGAATAGATTTTTGTTTTTCATGATTATATAGTTTTTTGTTAATTATCATCTTCAACATTCCAATGCCAAAAATCGTTCCAAAAAATAATGAAACGTTGCTTTTTTGTGAAAAATGTAACACAAATTCTACAAAAATACACTTTTATCGCGGCGCAAAACTAATAAAAATTTTTGAAAGTCTTTCGATTAATTGTGTGTCAGAAAAAAAAAATCTTATTTTTGTGTAACATTTTTGCTTTTTCGCTGTCTATTGGGCGACAAACAAATAAAAATATAAGCAAATGAACATCAAAATTACCATTTTGGCATTGTTGGCGGTGATGCTGCTGACCGTGCAGGCGGCATTTGGTCAAGGGTTGACACCTTCCAATTGGCGCAACGAACAGACTGGCGATTGGGTAATCGGTTTCTACGACGACTTTGCAATTTACGATTGCAAGTTTTGGAACTACAAACAGAAAACGCAGTCGGGCGACACATACAATATTGTGTTGGTCAGCGACGGCAAAGAGATTTCTGTCACAGTCAACAACCTCCTCGGCGACCGTCGCGACATCGTAATCGACGGACAACGAGCCACCTACTCCGTCATCAACGGCAACACACTGCCCGACTACCCTGCCAAGGACACTCGGACAGGGTTCAAGGATTCTCACTACAATACCGACACCGTAACGCTCGTCGGTTGGCTCAAAGATATGCCAAAGAAGGCTAAGAGAATGGGCAACGAGTTTGAAGTTACCTACAACGACATCTTCGCCCACAAACAAGTATTAGCCCACGGCAAGATAGATGCACTTGGCAAATTTGAGGTGAAAATCCCGCTGCGCAATTCGACTGAGGTGTATTTCGATTGGGAAAGAATATATGTCGGTTCATTCTTTGAGCCGGGCGAGACGTATTTCCTTCTTTGGGATTTCAAGACTGAACAGCATCTGTTTATGGGCGACAACTGCCGTCTGCAAAACGAATTGTTTGCATATCCGAAGGGAAGGATCAGCGAAAGACTTAAAGGCGAAAACAACGACGATGCAGCTGCACTCCGTTTCTTTGAGAAAACCAAACAGGGAAAAGCCGCTTTAATGTCCGATTTGGAACAGCGCGTGGCGGCTCACTCTACGCTATCACAACGTTACATCGACTATCTTACTGGTTATTATAATACCGAAGCTGTCCGTAATTTGATGCAAGGTCGCTTCGATGTAAAAAATAAGATACTCCCAAAAGAAATAATCGACTATGCCACGCAATATTGGCACAACAGCAAGCGTCCTTACACGCTTTACCGAGATTTTGGGACTTTTATGCGTGATTATGTTGGGCATAATGTCCAAGCGTGTTATGAGATCCCTATTTGTCTGGACAAGAAAGGTCGCCTTATTTCATTTGTATTGACGGAAGAAGTATATCCCCAAATTCTGCGCCTATACAGGGACAAAGGCAAGGTAACTATCACCGACGAAGAACTCAAAATACTTGAAGATTATGCAGCAATTAGAAGGCCATCAACAATAAGATGCAAGCCTTTCGAACCTACATACCAACAAATCAGCCCGATAATAGAGCGCGAGGACATAAAAACACTACTTGGGTTTCAGATGACGAACCTCTTCCAAACTCTCAACGTCTTGGATTCGGTGGGCTGCGACAATGAGTTGCGCGACATCATCATCGCCAATCAACTTTACAATGAAATTGACCACAGCCGAGAGCCGCTCAGCGAGGTTGTGATGGATTATTTTGAGGAGATTGTTTCGATGCCACCTGCCAAGAAGTTTTTGCGGGCTGAGCAAGCAAAGTACGTTGCCATCAACAACAACGACATTGACGGCAATCCAAGCATCAAACTCTCTGACGGACTTGCCAATATGAGCGACGGCGAGCAACTTTTGCGCAAGATTACAGAGCCGTACCGTGGCAAGTTGGTTATTCTTGATGTTTGGGGCACGTGGTGCGGACCTTGCAAAATGCTACTTTCAAAAAGCGCGGAGGAATATGAACGGCTCAAAGAGTACGACCTCGTTTACCTGTACCTCTGTAATGGCAGTAGCGACAAGTCTTGGAAGAATGTCATCAAGCAATACAACCTCGTTGGCGACAACATCGTCCACTACAATTTGCCAAGCGAACAGCAATCCGCAATCGAAAAATTCATCGGCGTCACCGGCTATCCGACCTACAAAATCATCGACCGCAATGGCGATGTACTCAAATTTGATGTTGATGTTTTTGATTTAGAAAGTCTTGCGAAATTGTTGGAGAAGGTGAAGTAAAAAAATAGCCGACAACACAAAACTAAACCGCCGCAAAATCTTGTTATCCAAGACTTTGCGGCGGCTGTTTTATCTACTCAAATCCACAGACGTGGAAACGATTAGTTGTTTTCCGGACGGAGTTTGCGAACTGTAACGGCGGTCTGCCACATTTCGCTCTCGCGGAGGGCTTTGAGTTCCTTTTCGAGGCCTTCGCGGTAGTCGGGCTTGGAGTTGGAATCGATGGAAATCTGAGCCTCGTTGCCGGTCTTAACGGAGAGGTAGAGCCATTCGAGAACGGGCTTCACAGCGTCGTGGAACCTCGGGAACCAATCCAATGCGCCGCGCTGTGCGGTTGTCGAACAGTTGGCGTACATCCAATCCATACCGTTCTTTGCGAAGAGGGGCATAAGCGACTGAGTGAGTTCCTCAACGGTCTCGTTGAACGCCTCCGAAGGCGAATGACCGTGCTCGCGCAATACTTCGTACTGAGCGAGGAGCAAGCCTTGGATTGCGCCCATAAGCGAACCACGCTCGCCGGTGAGGTCGGAAGTGGCCTCGCGTTGGAATGTGGTCTCAAACAAGTAGCCCGAACCGATACCGATGCCGAGTGCGAGGGTACGATCCATAGCCTTGCCGGTGTAGTCCTGATATACGGCGTAGGAAGAGTTGAGGCCGCGGCCTTCGAGGAACATCGTGCGGAGCGATGTGCCCGAACCCTTGGGAGCAACCATAATGACGTCGATGTCGGCAGGAGGAACGCAGCCGGTGCGGTCGTTCCAAGTGATTGCAAAACCGTGCGAGAAGTAGAGAGCCTTGCCTGCGGTGAGGTACTGCTTGATTTTGGGCCATACCGACATTACTGCTGCGTCGGAGAGGAGGCACATAATGATAGTAGCCTTCTGACAAGCCTCGTCGATAGAGAACAAAGTCTTGCCAGGAACCCAACCGTCGTTGACAGCCTTCTGATAGGTCTTGCCCTCACGCTGTCCTACGATTACGTTGAAGCCGTTGTCGCGGAGGTTGAGCGACTGACCGGGACCCTGTACGCCATATCCAATTACGGCGATGGTCTCGTCCTTCAATATCTCACGTGCTTTTTCCAATGGAAATTCTTCGCGGGTCATTACGTTTTCCTCGACACCGCCAAAATTCATCTTTGCCATTTGTTTGTGATTTAATGTTTTATAAGTTTGACGTTTCTATTTTTAATGTGTCGCAAAGGTACACATTATATTAATAGAAACAAAAAATATTTTCAATTTATCAGTTGCATCTCCACCTGATCCTCCCATCCGTCGGGGGTGCGATGCCATTGACGAAGGATGCCGCTTTCTGTGAATCCGCATTTGGCGAACAGCCGGCGGCTCGCCTCGTTGCCAACGCCGATGCGGGCGTGAAGTTGGTGCAAGCCCAATATGTCGAAGGCGTATTCCGACAACAATCTCAACGCGCTTGTAGCCAATCCGTTGCGGCGGCGTTCGACAGCGTTGATGCTGATTCCAACCGACGCCCTCATATCGGGCACCGACACATCGTAGAGGTCGATTGCGCCCACGGGACGGCGGCTGAGGTTTTCCACGATGATGAGCCTCACTTGGTGCATCTCAAAGACGTCCTTTGTCAACGAATCAGCGATGTACTCCAACAAACTGTGCCGCGAAAACGGAGCGAGCGTTGCGCTTACTCTCCAAATTTCGGGGTCGTTTTCCCAAGCGTAGAGGTAATCGACGTCGTCGGGTTCGAGTGCACGGAGTGTTACAAGGGAGTCTTTCATCGGTTGATGTCTAATAGGCCGTCGGGGATTGTGATTTTGATGGTGCGGATAGTGTCGTTTTCGGCGAGGACTTCGGCGGCGTTGAGCGGCACAAGGATTTCTTCGCCAAAAGCGTTGTGTATGATTATCAACGGGTTGCCGGGGATGTCGTCAATATCGACTATCTTGCCGAGCAATACGTCGTTTTGGTCAAACACATCGTAATTGGCGTACTTGAAGTCGTTGTATTCGTCGTCTTCGTCATCATCTACCACGAGGTCGTCGTTGGAGACATATACCGGCTTGCGCACCACCTTGTCGGCATCTTCGTTGGATTGTATGGTGTCGAAACGGAGCGAGATGTCGCCGTTTTTGGCATAGAACACCGAATCCTCTTGTACGAAAAAAGGAACCAAGTACCCGTCAGTTTCGACGAGTACGGGTTCCTGACTGTTGATGTCGTAATTAGGATTGTCGAGCCTTAGCACAACATCCCCCTTGGTGCCTTTGAATGCAACGATTTCGCCGAGTTTAGTCAACTTGGACTTGTCGAAGTATTTACTCAGCCTTTGGTTCATCTGCGGGTGCTGCTGCTTCTGCGGGTTGCGACTCTGCATTTTCTGCTGCGGCTGCTGCCTCTTCTTCGGCCTTCTTGGCTGCCTCTGCGGCTGCCTCTTCTGCCTTCTTGGCTGCTACTGCGGCGAGTTTTGCTTCCTTCTTCTTGGTCTCCTCGGCAAGAGCCTTGCTTGCAGCCTCTTTCTTGGCGTTGAGTTTGGCTTCCTTCTTGGCGTTGAGTTTGGCTTCCTTGTCGGAAACCCAGGCTTGGAACTTGCTCTCGGCCTGCTCCTCGGTGAGTGCGCCCTTCTTGACGCCACGGAGCAAGTGGTCTTTGAGCAATACTCCCTTCATCGAAAGGAGCGACCTGCAAGTATCGGTAGGCTGAGCGCCTGTCTGAATCCAA
>JAGCRY010000101.1 GCA_017964465.1 Bacteroidales bacterium
GAGTGTGCCGCCGTCATAACAATATACAGGCGGTTTCTAGACATCCTTGTAGAGTTCGCGAAGACGCTCCACATCGTGTATTGTATCTTGCTGCGGGGTGAGTGCGGCGAGTTCGGTGCGGATTTCGGGAAGGAAGTTCACCTGTTTCAATCCGTCGCTCAACTTCTTGAACAAGTCGGTGAAGAATGGCTGCTTGCCCCAAATCACCTCAAAAATCTCAAACCTGCGGCTCGAATCGATGTAGGGAATGATGGCTGCAATGTCGTCCCAAAAGTTGATGTTATTTAAGTCCTTGATAATGAAGTGGTCGCGGAAATTGTTGTTGCAATACTCCTTCACGTCATACACGTCGTCCTCCGAAAATCCCGGACAGGGCGACTGCTGCACCGTAGCCGCCATCGCCTGCAACTTCTTCTGAACCTCGTCGCGGTTGATGGTGTAGGTGTAATGTGTGATGTCGGAGAGGTAGCCGTTGCTGATGATTTTCACCAACTCCGCCTGCGAAAATAGGCGGAGCATATACGGCTTGAATCCCGGCTGCCACGGGTCGGCGGTCGTGAACCTCGATACAAGACCCGTAGCCTCCTTGCCGCCGCCCGGAGGGTTGATGGACGCGATGAAATCCACATCCTCGCCTGTGTCGGGCACTTTTACGAAAAGCGACGTAGCCTCGGGAGTTTTGGCGAGGTTGGAGACCAAGTACGATTTGCCCACCTGACTCTGTCCGAAGATTGCAACGGAGGGACGGCGCGGCAGGGCGTTTTCGTAACGCTTGGCGTCGCGGCGAAGTTTTTTCAGGTTGTATATAGTTACCGCCTGCTTGTCTTTCTCGACATTGTCAGACACCCATTTCATACTGTCCTCGATCACCTGCTTAACCTTGGTGCACTGCTGAATGAGTTCGTTTGTTGCTGTATCCATTTTTTTTCAATTGATAATTAACAATTGACAATTGACAATTACTAACTTAATCAACAAGTCCAATTAAATTTGGATGCATTGTCAATTGTCCATTGCCAATTGTACATTACATTAAATTCATTTGTTGACCTTTACATCTGCGTACTTTACCGTCTTTTTGGTGTCGCGGCGGACGACGCAGAATGTAACACCTTCGCGGATTTGGGCGTTGCCGAGTCCGGTGGCGTTGTGGATGTCGGGGTCGGCGTTGAGGGTCTGCTCCGGCGATATGAAATCGTAATCGGAGAAAAACTCGTTGCAATGCTTTGCCACAAGTTCGAGAACCATTCGCCTATCCGTTACATAACATCCTGAAATACAAGCCAAAAGATTGGTGAGTGCGGGGTAAACCACTTCCAACTTTTCCTTGTCGTCGCCTATCTCGGCAGAGGTCTGCAATACGTATTGCAATGAAGACCAACCTTTGGCAAGCCTTGTAACGAACGACGGCAAAGCGTCGTCGCCCCCCTGCCCTATCGCGTCTTCCAACGTGCGGGCGATGCGTTTTTGGGCGTCGGTCTCGCCGTCGGCACTGCGGAAAATGGTCTTTACAAAGGCGTCGGCTTCGAGGGTTTTGTTTAATCTCGATTGCAACTCCGCCTTCTCGCCCTCCAAGTCCTCCATATTGGAGCGGAGTTCCTGAAATTTGGCGTTGTACTTCTCCACCTTCTGCGCCATCCGCTCGTCCACAACGGCATCGATGTTGGCATCGGCATTTGACTGACCGATGTTGGCTGTTACCTTATATATATGGGCGATGTTTTCCTGCGTGAAGAGCGTCTTGATGCCGCGTTCGAGCCACGATTCGGCGGTGATGTCGTCTTCGGCGTAAGGCAGTTTGAGGTTGGGGTTTTTCAATAGTTCGTTGAACAAATCCTCTCCAAATTGCGCAATCAACCACTTAGCCACGTCGTCAGCCAATTCGGACGGCGAGGCGGGGTTGGGATTGTCTATCCTTTGCGACAACGACGCTCCACTGCCTTGATTGACAGCCGTTTCCGGCTCAGCCGTGACCACCTTCTTTGTAATCGAAAGACGGTTGGCGGCGGGCTGATCCACTGCGGGCTTTTGGGCGGTGTCGGTGTTCACAGATAATGTTAACTTTGCCATAATCAATTATTTTTTTTACAACGAATTGATTTTCATCTAATGTAGAGACGTTGTGCACAACGTCTCTACGGCGAATAAAACGAATAATCCGCTGAAAATAAACTAATTATCAAACAATTGAATCAAGAAGATGCCAGAATCCATCCAATAGCCGTGTTCGTCGGCGAGCGACTGCATAGTCACTTTGAGGTTTTCGGCGGCAACCTTCTTGCTCTCGCGATCCATTACGTTGCGGAGCGGTTTGAGGCGTTCCTTGTTGCGCGGGTCGCGCTCGATGTCGAAAGAAAGCGGCTCGCGGTCTTTGAGGCTTTGTGCAGCCTGCGACGAGGCATACACAATCTTGTACATCGGCGACGAAATCCAATCGTCCGTGGGCATCTGACGCATACCGAGCATCATCTGTCCGAAGAATTTGATATTCTTGGCGTCGGTGTCGGGATCGAGGAACACTTCTTTCAAGCGCGCCTTGTTGGGGTCGTACTCGCCGATGAAGTCTGCCGTAGAACAGAAATTGCGTTTCAAGAGCGATGTGTCGATGGTGAAATCGTCGAGGCGGCGGAGTTTGCCAGCCATAAGCGCAACCGTTGCACCGACAGCGACACAGGTCTTGGGATCTTTGATGACGCCCGTGCCCTCGGCAAACGGATACCAAGTGCCGATGCGGTAATGTCCGAGTTGAACGACGCGGTCGGGCGTTACGGGCAAGTATTTCAAGAACAGGTCGCGAACCAC
>JAGCRY010000102.1 GCA_017964465.1 Bacteroidales bacterium
GGTGGCGCCGGGTCCCGCCTTGCTAAGGGGCGAGCCGCTGAGCGTGACGGTCTCGGTGGTGCTGCACACCGAGTTGGGCAGTGCGCTTGCCGTGGCGACCACGCGCGTAACCTTGATGTCGGTATATGCGACGCCGGGGCCTTTAAAATTGTTCTTGTCAGTGACGCAGCCGTAAGCTACTTTTTCGTTGTTATTTTCGTCGTAGCTAAAAACCTTGTCATAGACGTAGGCTCGGAATGTAGTGGTGCCTTCGGGAAGGCCGGTCACGGTGATTTGCCTGGGTTTATCCACATCAAGTACTTCGTTGGTGGTCAGGTTTACCCACCGAACTGCCTTTTCACCGGGGTAGTTGATGCCGATGGGGGCGGAGTTCGCGCTGCCGCAGACGAGGCGGTCGTCGCTGCCTGTGACTGTGGCCGTGCCATTTTTTATGGTATAGACCTTGCTCGCCTTGCAGGCGTCCTTCTCGACCGTCCAGGTCATCGTGGAGGTGCTGCCCTCTGTGAGTCCGCTCACCGTGACTGTGTTGCTCGATTCATTGGGGGTGATGGTGAACGACGAGCCGCTGGGGGTCCAGTAGGATTTGCTTGCGCCTGCGACAATGGGCGCAGGTCCGAGCTGCGTGGAGTTGCCCGTGCAGACTATAACTTCTTCGGGCGTGGTGTCGAACCCTTCAAGGCTGCTTACGGCGACGCTCGTGTATTTCTCCGAGGGGCAGCTGCCGCCTGTGCCGGCGGTAACCTTCACGCTGTGGTTGCCGGCCTCGGTCAGGGTGATGGACGATTTAGTGTCGCCGGATGACGTCGCGGACTTCTCTACGTCGTCAACTGTCCACTTGACTGTCACACCTTTGTTATGGGAGACGGAGAGTGTTGCCGACCCACAGTCGCCTGTCTGTGTGACGACGATGTCGCTCAAGCCTGTGGCTCCGTTTGTTACTGTCCATTTTTCCTGAAACGAGCATGAGCCGTTGTTTACCGTCCAAACATAGAGTCCGTTGGGGTTGTTGATGAAGGTCGCAGGGTCGTTCTTGCTGACAACTCCATCACCATCCCAGCTGCCTGTGAAGCCGTCGGGAAGGGTCGCATTGAGCTGAAGCTGATCCCAGCAACCGGAAATTGTTCGGTCCATGGGAGTCGCGTCAACAGCAGTGAAAGTTGCAGTAAGCGTCTCACCGTTTTTCAACTTAAGTGTTACAACATAATTGCCTGCTGAAACATTGGAAAGTGTTAAGGTGTGGTTTGCATCATCGTAATCTGGAGTAGCTGTGCCACCAGTCACTGTCCAATCGGATTGGTCGTATGTTTCTCCTATATTTTTGGCAAAGATGACTACTTCACCGCCAGAACATACTGTAGAACTGGGGTTTACAATGAGGGTGGGCGGATAATACTGACTTAAATGCATCACGGAAACAATCTGTCCTGGGAGTCCAGAACCATTGTCAATTTTCAAAATCAAATCAATGCCGTCTTTTGCAGATGGGTTAGAACTTGCTTCCCCATTCGAGTTTGGAGTAATCGACCTTGATGTATTGCTCTGATTGCTATCACTGGATTTAATAAGATAATATACAGCATTGGGATTCAAACCAGTATATGCTATATTTATATTAATAGTACCATTAGAAGCTGATGCAAAATCCAATTTACCATCAGATCCTCCATTTACAGTAAACTTTTCATTTCCAGTAGGAGTCGGAGGTGTGGCATACATACGATAGACAGTCAACGTACCATGCGAATTGCCGTCCGTAGTATTGCTATTGTTTTTGGTTTTATAAATCTTTATTTGATTGTTCCCTTCTTTTAACTGAATAGTCCAAGATATTGTTCCATTACTAATCGCCGAGTGTTCTCCAATACATGTACTTGTCACACCATCATACAACGCATATCGCGCACCATCATTAGCACCAAATCCACTTGCAGTGATTACAACGGAAGATACATCATTTGAAACCTTTGTTCCCTGACTCGAAGTCAATGTATATGTCTGCGCAAATGCAACATTAGCACACATCACTGCCAAGACCATCAGCAACATAGACACGGTCTGTCTGAATATATTTGATTGATATTTTTTCATATCTATATTTTTTTTAAGACAATTTATCTTTTATATAACGTAATCGGGGAATGGTTTAGTATAAAACTTCCCTATATTTTTAGACTACAATGACGGGTGAAATGTTGCATGGATATATATACAAAAAATTACCGTAAATTTTTTTTATAATTCACGGTAATTTTTGTTAAAAAATTTTGGGGGAATGGCAGGCGAGCCGCCTGCGTCCCCCGGACGAACACAAGGTTCGCCCCTATTTCAATTGCGCCAAGATGTTGCCGAGTTTTGCGTCGGCTTCGGCTTTGGCGGCGTCCTTGACGCCTTCTTCGTAATAGACGTTGGCCTCAAAACTGCTGCGGAGACCGGTTGCCCATTCGTTGAAGAACCTTTCGCCGGGGAACTCGATGCCAAGACGGAGGTCTTTTTTGGCAGGGGCTTTGACGGTGCGCGGCGCAAAGACGGCGAGCGGGTCGGTGGGTTTCACCTTCGGACGCTCCGATACTGGCACGTAATCCCAACCGAGGGAGTTGACGAACTTATTGATGATGATGGCGGAGATACGCGCCACGATGTCAATATTGCTTGTCAATTGGAAGGTCTCCACGTGTTCGCGGACGGCGTCGGCGATTACCTTTTTGAGGTTGACACGATTCTTGTTGCGGTTCAACTCGTTGATAATCAGGTCGGCGGTCTTCTTGTTCATACCAAGTTCGGCGAGAACGTCGTCCTGCTTGATGTTTTCGATGTATTCGAGCCAACGGCTGAGAAGGTTTTCGGCGAAGATGAAGGCGCGATCCTTGATGTCGCCGGTCTTCTTGACAGTCTCACGGGCATCGAGGAGAGCCTGGATGTCCACACCCGAATCGGCGAGGACGGCTTTGAGTTCGTTGTCGTCAGTAAGACCAAAGAAATCGCGGAGTTTTTGGAGGATGCTCTCGGCGGATTCGTCCTTGTCGATGGAGATAAACTGACCAAGCATCTCGATGAGGTCGAGCGAAACCGTCTTACCGCCCTGTGGCTCAGGTGCTTTGGGCGCATTGGCATCAATCTCAATCTGTTTTTTCATCATCAGGTCGAAGTAAATCTTCCACGAGAGATCGTCGCTGATGGTCAGGTGGTCAACGAAATTGCCAAAGGTGTTCTTGTCTTTCTGCATCTTCATCAACGACATAAACACCTGAGCCGCAGACACTTTGGCACGTTTGAGTTTTTCGTCGATGTTGCCGCCCTGATAGAATACGGAGAGTTGGTCGTAGAGGTTGTTGATGAGATCTTGGATGCCCACCTTGATTTGCTGACGCTTGATGACAGGGTTGCAAGTCGGCGACATATACTTTATAATATAGTCGATGCCTGACTTGTTGGGCTGCGTAAATTCGTTCCAACATTCCAACGGATTGTGAACGTGGGCGATTACATCCTTGTGGTTGACCCACGATGTCTTCATATCCTCAAACTTCTGGACGTACTCGGGACGGAGTTGAATCTCCTTGCCGTCGGTGTCCATACCTTCAAAGAACGATTTGCTCCACTTGGGGTCGCGGAGGGGGAACACGTTTTTGAACGGGCCATTGTTGTCCCAATTCTGAATCCACAGGTCGCCAACCGAAATGCCCATCTGGTCGGCGAAGTTGGCGCCGATGCGGGCTGTCCACTTGCTGTTGTGGGGTCCGAGTTCGCCTGGACGCTCTGTGGCGGGGTTGCCGGCAAGTTCGATATTGAATTTGGTGAAGCATACCAAAAGCGGTATCAACTTCTCGATGTCGTTTTGCTGTACGAGGAGTGCGAGTTGACGCTCACGCTCTGCGCGTTTCTCAGGCGATCCACCGTGAGTGTTGCGTATCCATTCGTAGAGGAATTTTGGCAGGTCGGCAACTTCGGGCTGCTTGTCGTCCATACAGAAGAGGAGAGTGGAGATTTCGTAGTTGAAGTTGTAACGATTGAAGAGGAACGCAATCTTGCCACGGAGGAATACGAGGAGTTTGTCGTTGTTGTCCTTCTCCTCGAAAGTTACTTCGGGAATCTGCTGCCTTGAACGCGCTCCCGGGAAGTCAAGTACGTCAGCCTCTTTGAGGAACTTGCGTTTTGGGTTTTCGGCGGTGTTGTCCGACAGTGGCAATACTACTTCGGCGGTGAGAGCCGAGAGGATGCTGCGGTCGAGTGTTGCAAGCAAAGTGCCTCCGTCATAACAATTTACGGGCGGCTTCTTCACGTCCTTGTAGAGTTCGCGGAGACGCTCCACGTCGAGGATTGTATCTTGCTGCGGGGTGAGCGCGGCGAGTTCGGTGCGGATTTCGGTGAGGAAGTTCACCTGTTTGAGACCGTCGCTGAGTTTCTTGAACAAGTCGGTGAAGAATGGCTGCTTGCCCCAAATCACCTCAAACACCTCAAACCTGCGGCTCGAATCGATGTAGGGGATGATGGCTGCAATGTCGTCCCAAAAGTTGATGTTGTTTAAATCCTTGATAATGAAGTGGTCGCGGAAATTGTTGTTGCAATATTCTTTGACCTCGTACACGTCGTCCTCCGAAAAACCCGGACACGGCGACTGCTGTACCGTTGCCGCCAACGCCTGCAACTTCTTCTGCACTTCGTCGCGGTTGATGGTGTATGTATAATGTGTAATATCAGAGAGATAGCCGTTGCTGATAATCTTCACCAAATCCGCCTGCGAAAATAGACGGAGCATATACGGCTTGTAGCCCGGCTGCCAGGTATCGGCGGTAGTGAACCTCGACACAAGACCCGTAGCCTCCTTGCCACCGCCCGGAGGGTTGATGGCGGCGATGAAATCCACATCCTCGCCCGTGTCAGGCACTTTGACGAAAAGCGACGGAGCCTCGGGAGTTTTGGCGAGGTTGGAGACCAAGTAGGATTTGCCGACCTGACTCTGACCAAAAATAGCCACGGAGGGACGGCGAGGAAGCGCGTTTTCGTAACGCTTGGCCTCGCGGCGGAGTTTTTTGAGATTGTATATCGTTACGGCCTGCTTGTCTTTCTCGACGTTGTCAGACACCCATTTCATACTGTCCTCAATCACCTGCTTAACCTTGGTGCACTGCTGAATGAGTTCGTTTGTTGCTGTATCCATTTTTTTTCAATTGATAATTAACAATTGACAATTGACAATTAAAAATCTGATAATCAACAAGTCCGTTTCGTTTTTTAGGGCGTTGTCAATTGTCCATTGTCAATTGTACATTACATTAAATTCATTTGTTGACTTTTACATCTGCGTACTTGACGGTCTTTTTGGTGTCGCGGCGGACGACGCAGAACGAAACGCCTTCGCGAATCTGCGCGTTGCCGAGGCCGGTGGCGTTGTGGATGTCGGTGTCGGCGTTGAGGGTCTGTTCCGGCGATATGAAATCGTAGTCGGAGAAAAATTCGTTGCAATGCTTAGCCACGAGTTCCAGAACCATACGTCTGTCCGTTACATAACATCCTGAAATACAAGCCAAAAGATTGGTCAATGCGGGATATACGGCGTCGAGTTTTGCCTTGTCGTCGGCGAGGTCGGCAGAGGTCTGCAATACGTATTGCAACGGCGCCCAACCTTTGGCAAACTTGGTGACAAATGACGGCAAAGCATCGTCGCCCCCCTGCCCTATCGCGTCTTCCAACGTGCGGGCGATGCGTTTTTGGGCGTCGGTCTCGCTATCGGCATCACGGAAAACAGCCTTCACAAAAGCGTCGGCTTCAAGGGTCTTATTGAGCCTCGACTGCAAATCCGCCCTCTCGCCTTCAAGGTTCTCCATATTGGCGCGGAGTTCCTGAAATTTGGCGTTGTACTTCTCCACCTTCTGCGCCATACGCTCGTCAACGATGGCATCGATATTGGCATCGGCAGCATTTGACTGACCCATATTGGCTGTCACCTTATATATATGGGCGATGTTGTCCTGCGTGAAAAGCGTCTTGATGCCGCGTTCAAGCCACGATTCGGCGGTGATGTCGTCTTCGGCGTAGGGCAGTTTGAGGTTGGGGTTTTTCAATAGTTCGTTGAAAATATCCTCGCCAAACTGCGCAATCAACCACTTAGCCACGTCGTCAGCCAATTCGGACGGCGAGGCGGGGTTGGGATTGTCTATCTTTTGCGACAACGATGCTCCACCGCCCTGATTGACAGCCGTTTCGGGTTCAGCCGTCACAACCTTCTTTGTAATCGAAAGTCTGTTGGAAGGCTGATCGACGGCGGGCTTTGAGGCGTTGTCGTTGCCGGTATTAACAGATAATGTGAGTTTTGCCATAATCAATTATTTTTTAACAACGAATTAAACGAATTAAAACGAATTGATTTCCATCTAATGTAGAGACGTTGTGCACAACGTCTCTACGACGAATAAAACGAATAATCCGCTGATAATAAACTAATTATCAAACAATTGAATCAAGAATATGCCAGAATCCATCCAGTAGCCGTGCTCGTCGGCGAGCGACTGCATAGTTACTTTGAGGTTTTCGGCTGCCACCTTCTTGCTCTCGCGATCCATAACGTTGCGGAGCGGTTTGAGGCGTTCCTTGTTGCGCGGGTCGCGCTCGATGTCGAATGAAAGCGGCTCGCGGTCTTTGAGGCTCTGTGCAGCCTGCGACGACGCGTACACAATCTTGTACATCGGCGACGAAATCCAATCCTCCGTGGGCATCTGACGCATACCAAGCATCATCTGTCCGAAGAACTTGATATTCTTGGCGTCGGTGTCGGGATCGAGGAACACTTCTTTGAGGCGTGCCTTGTTGGGGTCGTACTCGCCGATGAAGTCTGCCGTAGAACAGAAATTGCGTTTGAGCAACGATGTGTCGATGGTGAAATCGTCGAGGCGGCGGAGTTTGCCCGCCATAAGCGCAACTGTTGCGCCGACAGCAACACAGGTCTTGGGGTCTTTGATGACGCCCGTGCCCTCGGCAAACGGATACCAAGTGCCGATGCGGTAATGTCCGAGTTGAACGACGCGGTCGGGCGTTACGGGCAAGTATTTCAAGAACAGGTCGCGAACCAC
>JAGCRY010000006.1 GCA_017964465.1 Bacteroidales bacterium
CAGACCATCGACGACATTGCCAAGGGCGACATCCGCACAAAAATCAAGGACATGCTCGGCGCGTTCATGTTTTCCGGCGAAAACATCGACAAGAAGGTGAAAGTGCTGTCGGGCGGCGAGCGTCAGAGGCTTGCCATTCTCAAACTCCTTCTCGAACCCGTCAACTTCCTCATCCTCGACGAGCCTACCAACCACCTCGACCTCAAAACCAAGGACATCCTCAAAAAAGCACTCCTCGATTTTGACGGCACATTGATTGTCGTAAGCCACGACCGCGACTTCCTCGACGACCTTGTAACCAAGGTATATGAATTTGGACACCAAAAGGTGAAAGAACACCTCTGCGGCATCAACGAATTTCTTGAGACCAAGAAGATGGAGAATCTTCAGGAGATTGAGAGGAAGTAAACAAGCGGGCAAAAAAAGCCGCCAAGCAAAGGACTTTCCCCTTCCTTGGCGGCTAAAATTGTCAAGTCTGTCTCTTGTTAGGAAACAAGATTAATACTTCAAGTACCTGATTGCACGAATAGGAATAGCATCTACAACATAGCAGTTTGCTTTCTCTACTCCATTTCCGTCAAATTTTAAGATGTATGCTCCATTTGTTCCATCGAAATCGCCAGACCAATAGAACCCACATTGGATATTATCACGATCCCACCAGAAGATTAAGTTATTAGGATCAGGATCATCAGTAGCGCTGGTATATGCAACGGTATACCTGCCAAGGGCGGGAAGAAAGATGTGAGGATCTGATGAAGAATAGTACTCGGTATAATCGTCCCCACCAGTCTTAGTTTTAACCTTTCCCTTATGGTCATTAGATCTTACTTTATAGACCATATAACCATTTTGAGTGTCGTCCCATACCCAATACGCACCATTCATAAGAGCTTCCCATTCTTCTACAATAGGAATTCGAGAATAGGAGTAATCTTTGAATGCAGCATCATATTTGTTGTCTTTTGGAAGCCTTGTATTGTTGTGAGTATAATAATTCTCAACAAGAATATTGGGATCTATTACATAGGTACCAAAACCATAAGAATAATCTTTAGGTGTTGTTAATTGATCTACTCCTTTGACACTACCAAATGGGAAGTAATTCTTTATGTGGATACTGTTTCCATTTACATTTTCCACTGCCCACAGTATTGAGTTACCATCATCGCCGATGATACCCAAATCCACAAATTCATCAGGTACAACCGTCAGTTCATATGATGCTGTAGTGGATGAATACGCATATTCGTCGTCGCCAGTTACTGTTGCAGTGATCGTGGCGTTGCAATATCCTGAGCAGGTTACTGCGCCAGTAGAAGAATTGATAGAAGCCGTTCCTAACGTTGAGTGATTTACTATCGAATAGGTTACTGTACCACCACCAACGTGCGTCAGAGGTTGTGTGAAAGATTGAGACGCAACACTTACGTCTCTTAGAACCGAGGTATTACCCCATCCATAGCTGAGAGTTCCCTTCTTTTGGTTGACATTATAAACCTTGCCTTCTTGGGTGGTTGATGTACCACTACCCATTCTTTTGCCGAGAGGAACAATGTAATACTTGCCTGCTTGAACATTTACATCCTTGCCATCAAATATAATGCTTCTGGTGTAATTGGCTCTGATAAAAGCTGATTTAATCGAAATTTGAATATCACCATAGCCCCACGGTGCAACCAAAGTGTACGTGTCTCCATTTTTTTTCACGTAGAAATTGATGACATAGTAAGCTGCATGCACAGCAGCCTCCAAAGAGTTGTACGCACTACTGATTGTTGTGGGTTGCGTACCATGTTCAGCTGTAAAACTAAACTGCGCTGCAAGTAGGGCGTCCTCTCTTCCTTCTGGATAGTAGAGGGTCGCTTCATACGAACCGTCATCAGGATTCGTAATCACAATAGAACCCCATGCACCAAACACGCTGTTCTCAGTGCCAAACTTGAACTCGTCGCCTTTCTGCAACTTCAACGAGCCGCCTTCTACTGTTACCTTCGAGAGGTTTGTCGGACTTACCTTGCCCGAGATGGTGATGGTCTTGATGTTGTTCTCCACCACCTCCTGAGCGGGTTCGGGGGTTACTACTTCGTCAACGGCCACGCCGTTGTTGTCGTCGTCCTTGCCGCAAGATATTGCGAAGAGGATTGCTGCCACGATGGGCAGTAGCTTCATGAATGTCTTTTTCATCTTGCACCTCCTTGTTACTCAGACCATTCTTCACCATCGTCACTAAAGACGTTGCCCCAACTGGCCTTGCCAGAACTACTGGTCGAACTTGCACTTAGCAGCAGCATGTGCCGCTCCAATTCCACCACCTCTATCTGTGGCGGGACGTACTTGAGTCTCTGTGTCGCTACGTCAACGACTTCTGTTACTGATTCTGTCATTTGTTTAGTATTATTATTTGATTTTTAATTGGTTGAATACTCCGTACAAACACAAAACCCTTGCGGAACATGCCTCTGCCGACATATTCCACAAGGGTTGTATATATATAATCTATTAATGTAAAGTTTACACCAATTCGGGGGGGGGTAAACATTACATTTTGTATATCATACTTGTATTTTCTATTTTCTATCACTGTCTTTTATTGTTTTACGCTGCAAAGTTATGCAATTAGCAGTGACGAAACAAATTTTTTTTCAAGTTTTTTAGGTTAAATTTTTAGTTTTTTTAATGAAGCGGGCGAGCCGCCCGCTTCCCATTATGCGCCTACCGGCAACGTAATTATAAAGGTGGTGCCCTTGCCGACTTCGGATTCGAAGGTGATTTCGCCCTTGGCGTTTATCACCATGTTCTTTACCATTGCAAGACCGAGGCCTGAGCCGCTGCTCTTTGTGGTGAAATTAGGCGTGAAGAGTTTTTCACGGATTTCGTCAGGGATGCCACAGCCATTGTCGGCAATACGGACAATGAGTTTGTCGCCAGGCACTTCAAGTGATACGTGAATCTTGCCGCGCACACCTTCAGGAATGGCTTGTGTCGCATTCTTTATGATATTGACAAATACGCGGGTCATCTGCTCCTTGTCCGCCATCACAATCACCTCGCTCTTGCCGCCCATATCGGACGTAATGTCGCAATTCTCAACCGTATGGAACAGTTGCACCACATTGTCAACAACCTCCACCATGTTGAGCGGCTTGGCATCGGGCTGCGGCAGCTTGGCGAAGTTGGAGAAGCCTGTTGCAATGGAAGACAAAGTGTCAATCTGTTGAATCAACGTGCTCGAAACCTTGTTAAGAACACCCTCAAAATCAGGATTCTTGGCATCCCAAGAGCGCGTCAGGAATTGTATGCTGAGCTTCATAGGTGTGAGCGGATTCTTGATTTCATGGGCGATTTGTTTTGCCATTTCGCGCCACGCGCTCTCACGCTCGCCTTTGGCAAGAAGCTTGGCGGATTCGTCGAGTTTATCTACCATCTTGTTGTATTCAGCCACAAGCTGTCCAAGTTCATCCTTACGGTCATAATCTATCTTCTCATAGTTTTTGCCGAGTTCAATAGTCTCTATCTTGCTCTGTATCAACTTGATGGGCTGCACAATGCGGTCTGAAATAATCACTCCCAAAACGATACTTATCATCATCAAGACCACATAAAGATTGATTATGGAGACAACAATCGTACTGAGCTCCCTTTCGAGTTCCTCTGGTTTTGTGAAATATGGGAGGTTGATATAGCCAATAAGTTTTTCGTTGTTATTATAAAAAGGTATGTACGCCGACGCAAAACTCATGTCACCAATTTGCTCCTCATGGCTATATGCCGCCTTGCGATCCATGACAAAACGCTTCAACACAGACATGTCGATTCGAGTTCCCATAAGCCCAGCCTTGAAAATCTCAGGTCTTGAACATGCAACCATCTCTCCATCAACGCCATAAAGATTGACATCGGAGAAGAACACGTGTGACATTTTAGTCATGACTTCATCCATCTTGCTCACAACCGACGGACTCCAGCGAATCGGGAATGAAAGGCTGTCTCCATACATTTGTTCGAGTTGAACATACACACTCGAAACCTTCTCCTCCATTTCCTGCTCGTTTTGCGCATGGAATTTGACAATATTGTTACGAACCGTTACTCCACATATACTGAAGAAGGATACAAGCATGATAAGAGTAATTGAAAAAATGAGCCTTGATTTGATTTTGTAGCGGTAATTGTTGTCTTGATCCATGAGCATCTTGACGCCCAAATGGATTATCAACACAACCATATATATCATGTACAGATACGCCAATTGAATCACGAAATCTATGAACGTAACCTGCTTGCGTGACACTACGACAGTATTGTTGTCCTTATGATACACGGTATGTACATACCCATCCATACGCATCGTGCGCAGGGTGTCGTCAGTGCCTGAGAAACCCTCCACGAACACGCGGTCTGTCAAGTCATAATTATAGTCACCGTTCTGGGAAATTATTTGCTCGTTGTGGTAGCGCACGTAGTCCATTCCATCAACAGCCGAAGCCTTCACACGGCTATCTATCAGGAGGCTCGGGTATCCGAGCTCCTGCGGTATGGGTTTGCGATCGAGGGCTATGCAGACAAAATACCACATGTCACCACTGCGGAACTTAAACGGCGCGTAATAGCTGATGGCTCCGTCGGGATTTGTCACAAGATAAAAGGCTGTCCTGTTGACAGGGACACCGCGTGTTGTAACAGCCTTGACAAACGGGTCGGAAATATCAGAGAAATTGCCATTCGCGGATTCCAACACTGTGAGATTCAGATAATAGCGTGTCCAATATCCACTGAAATACTGATGCTGAAGATAATCATTCAACTTCTCATACCTCGCCAATGTATCCTGCCTAATCAGATGTTCCGGCACGACAGCGTCGTTTTGGATTTTTGAAGACACGCCCTCCAGCAACAATTCCGCCACTGGGTCGCTATAGTCGGAAGGATTTGAAACAAGTCCTGCACAATGTCTGTCTGCCTTTTGCTCTGTGGTGATGGTGATAAACGCACAGAAAAAAATCGCACTTAACAGTAACATGAATATGTAATTGTATGCAGGAGTGATATTTGGACGACATTGCATGTATATCGCCGCACCAATCAGAAGAAATGCATACAACACTCCAAATCCCGCGAGCAAATCAATCAATAGCCATGTTATCAACGACAGAGCGACCGCACCGCCAAGATATACAATCACAGAACGCCGGAAGTTAACGACAAAACTACTATCGAAACAACGTGCAATCAATATGGCTGAATAGATGACACTTGCAGTCAGGAGCAAGACTATCAAGAAACCCGAACAACTGAAAAAGTCGAGCGCCATGACATTGGTGAGCTGGAAAGTGATATGGCTATTGCACACAAGTCGCCTCGTGACAATATACATATAACCATACATCACGAAAAATACAACGACCAACGCACCCCACACAATATATTTGCTGATATTTGAGCGTGATGCTATCCATTCTTTGACACCATTATAATCAGCAAGTAACCATATATATTGCAACAGGAAGACCCACACTACCATGTTGGCTATGAAATCGCCAACAGTGGAAAACAGGCTTTCGTCGGCGAAATATGCAGGGTCGAAGAAGTCGATGGAATAAACGATTGTAGGCAACTCCATCATCCACAGAACGACACGCGACACCACCACAAGCGCAATGATTGTAATAATCTTCACAGAATTGCCCGGAGACTTCGTAAGTTCAACGACAATAGTCCTCACGAACATCAACAGCATCACAAGCGCAAGCAGGAACAGCACGCCCTCCTTGTTTGACATTGCATGATGAGTGTCCACTGTGTTTATGGGGACGAGGGAGAATATGTAGTCATTATTGTTGTCCTTGAAATCCATGCCGTACATTATCGGCGTCATAGACACATTATAGGACGTATCGAGCTGGAAGTCGCGTTGGAAATGCTTTCTGAGGTACTGGTTGTTATAGCGATACTGTTTTTTTATGAGTATAAGTCCGAGATAGATGACGTTCCGCGCCTTTACGGTGCGAATCTCATACCATCCATTATTCAAATCCTTCATGGTGTTATTGATGCCGGAATGCGAATACAACCTATCCAGGGCGATGCTATTGTCAGTCCAATAACGCAGCGTGTCGTCCTCATATATGAACACGGAAAAACCATTGTCCGTTATATGGTCAATATTGCGGTCGTACATCCACACGGAACCCTCCTTCACGAACCCCTCGCCCGACTCCACATCGGAGCGCATTTGGGCAAGGATGTTGTCGATGGCAGCCTCCTTTTCGAGCAACACCTTCTGCACTCTCTCCTGATCGGCTTGCATGGAGCCTGAATTGCCAGACTTCGCCTCAAGCAAGAGCACAGCGGCAAAGAACAGTACCGCATACACCAAAAACTGTATTTTCAGAAACTTCTCTTTCACTTTGTCGTTCCCTGTTTAACGAAATTCTTAAAATCATGTTGTTTCTTTCAAATTTCTTACGTTTCCTCCTTGAGTAGTTTTTCCCTTTATTTAGTTTTCTTCTTTCACTCGTGGTGGTACGGCTCGCCGCGCATTATTGTAAACACTCGGTAGAGTTGTTCGAGGAATATTAGCCTGACCATCTGATGTGAAAATGTCATCTTCGAGAGTGACATTTTGAAATCCGCCATCGCCAATATCCTCGGATGAAGACCGTAAGGCCCACCGATTATGAATGTTATGTCTTTGCCGGGGGATACCATTTTTTTGGACACAAAATCGGCGAATTGAACCGACGTGTATTCCGTGCCATGTTCGTCGAGGACTATCCTGTATGAGTTTGGCGCCATGTATGGCTCCAACATCCGCGCCTCCTGCTCCTTCACCTGGTCGAAACCAAGGCTCGAAGCGTTCTTGATGTCGCGCAAGACGATCTGCTCATACTGCACGTACTTTTTGATACGTTTCTCGTATTCGGAGCATGCCTCCACGAGATAATTCTCGACGGTCTTTCCCACCGTGACAAATCTGATTTTCATGTTTCACTTTTCTGTTCGCAAAGTCGGGTTGGCTCTCTGAATACTGTTTCCGTATATGCGTTAAGCAAACAGCGTTCCATAAATTGTTGTCGACACCGACTGAGCGTTATTTTTTGCGTTTGATAATTTACAAATTTCTACAAAAATAATTTTTAAAGTCCAAACATTCAAATAATTAACATTTTTTTTTGTTAATTTCAAAAAAAATGTCGTCGAGAGTTGCCTCCTGACGACATTGTCTTGTGTTTTTGCCATGAAGATTAGGCGTAGTGCCTTTATTACTCGGCTTTCGGAGCGTCCTCGGCAGCGGTTGCAGCTTCCTCAGCGCTCTTCTTGCGGCTGCGTTTGCGTGTCTTCACACCGCTTTCTGGTGCAGGCTCTTCTGCTGCGGCGGGAGCTTCCTCCGCTTTCTTCTCCTCTTCTTCGGCCTTGCCGTCAACATATCCTTTCTCAACGAGGATGTTGTACCACGCCAAAGCACGTTTGATGTCGGAAACATACACACGGTCGGTGTCCCAATTCGGCAACGCCTTTGTGAATAATTCGGTCAACTCGGCGTCTTTTGCCTTCTTGGGTGTGAAGGGTGTTGGCTTGCCTTCGAGGACTTTGAAGATGCTGTTATAAACATCGGACAACTTCGTGTCGCCGTCGGTAGTGTATATCGAGATGTCCTCAAGCGCACTTATCCTCGAGGTAGCGTATGCCATTGTACGCCTGCCATCCACAATCGATTCCACAATAAGCCCATTCTTTGCCTGTGCGACGTGCTTGTACAGGCCCGGGTAAGTCGCTATCGACAATATTCCTTTTAAACTCATTGTTTATTCTGTGTTTTATTGTTGGTTTGATTTATTGCGGCTGCAAAGTTACAATCTTTATGGTATTTTGAAAAAGAAATCTCGATTTTTTTTGCGTCAATGATGCAAAAATTCGCCAAAAAATTTACTTCAATGGATTTTATAGTGTATCTTTGCAGCGGTTTTTTGAAACGAGACCACGTTTATTATTATTTATTTTAACAAAAACAGATAAAAATACAATGAAAAAAAGTTTAATATTGGTTTCCAAGGCTGTGATTTGCGCTGTCGCAATGGTTTTGACAATCGCTTGCAACCAGCAGGGCACCACTACAACCGTAGTCAACAGCGGTTCTTCAACAAACACTGACGCTATTGCATGTGTCTATCTCGACAGCCTCATCAACGGCTACGACCTCTACAACGATGAGATGACCAAATTTATGGCCAAACAAAACAAGTACGAACAAGACCTCCAGAGCAAGGGCAAGTCCCTCGAACGCCGCGCTATGGAACTCCAACAAAACTATGAGAAACGCCTTATTACGCCAACCCGCGCACAGGAAATCCAGCAGCAACTCGCAACAGAGCAGCAAAAACTAATGCAGACTCAGGAGCAACAGAGCATGGAACTCGCTGACGACCAGGCTCAGATAATGGGTCGTGTGGCTGACTCCATCAAGAACTACATCAACATCTTCAACGCTGACAAGCGTTTCAAGTTGATTATCACATCACAGGGTTACTCCACACTCCTCTACGCCGACCCTGCACTCGACATCACAAAGCAGATTCTCAACGGTCTTAATGACAGATACCGTGGCAATGCCTCGTCCGCTCCGGCTACAAACAACAATGCCGACACGACAAAAGCAAAATAACATTCAATCATAACCCAAAATAACAAACGGGACTGCATCCTTGATGGAATGTAGTCCCGTTTGCCATTATTGGACAGCTTGTCATGCCACGCTGAACAGTCTGCAAAGCGACCTGCTACTAAGCGGACGCGGAATAACAACATCAGTATATAATTTTATCTTGGTCTTCGCTCCATCGTCCAACTCCGGACCGCTCACAAACGCGAAACGGACATTGGGATTGATATGGAACATAGTACCTGCCGCCGCAAGACCGTCAGCAACAGACGACGAGAGGTCGATGATGGCGATACTGAAACCCTTTTTTCCTTCCGCAAAAACATCCACTTCCTCCGCCGAGCGACAGCGGACGACATCTATGCCATACGACCCGAAAAAATTGTTTACAAAATCATAATCCTCCATATACGGCGACATGACCATTATTGCACCGCTGTCATTGTATCGCTCGAGCATCTTCTCCACTTTGGCGTATAGCTCCAAATCATTGGTTGGCGTATGCAACAGCGGCACCTCAAAACTAAACTTGCTGCCAGAGCCGGGGTGTCCCTCAGCATCCATTGTGCCATTCATGAGGCTCACAAGACTCCTGCAGATGCTAAGACCAAGCCCCGCGCCTTCATATTGGCGTGACAGCGATGCCTCACTTTGATTGAAACTTCCAAAGATGACATCTTTTTTCTTCTGGTCGAATCCTATACCTGTGTCCGAAACCTCAAAACGAATGCCTTCATCAACTCCTTCATACTTCAACGTGATAGTGCCCTCGTCGGTAAACTTCACGGCATTATCGAGAAGGATGCTGAGAATCTTATAATATCCCGCCTCGAAACCACATATATATCCCTTGCCGGACATGTCATTGTCCAACACAAACTTTATGTTTTTGCCGCTCTCCTTAATCTTTGCCTCTACCATAGTTCTAAGGCTTGTCAACATGGCATCCACCTCAAAAACACTGGGAACGACATTGACATCGCCGGACTGAAGTTGAGAATAATAGAGCATATCATTGAGAGTGTCGAGGAAACGGTCACACGCCTTTTGAAGCACTTGCATGAAATGACGTCTGCGATCCTCGGAAATCGAAGGATTGTTGATTATTGCACCATATCCAAGCACTGAATTGAGCGGTGTCCTCAGTTCGTGGGTCACGTTTGCCAAAAAAGAAGCCTTCATCTTGTCGCTCTGTTCGGCTCGCTCACGTACATCAGCGAGAAGTTTACAACATTCGTCGAGTTTGCCATGCGCACTGCTCGATTCCTGACGAAGACGCGAAACCATGCCCTCATAGTTGGCATTTAGGCGTCCAAGACGCTCCAGCTCATGCGACATCTTGTCAATTTGGGCTTTATATGAGGCTATCTCCGACGCCTTGTCCATCATCTCGTCGGCATTAGCGGAAAGGTCCGCCTCATATCGTTTGCTCCAAAATGCGTAATCCTTGTTTATACGGTACACTCCTATAACAAGACACAAGAATACCAATAACGACACCACCCAGCACACGCCAAACAGCATGCGCTCCATGCCATCCCCAAGTTTGAGTATGAGCATAAGCATCGCTATCATGACTACCACGAGCACAACGCCGGATATAATAATAAGTTTTGTTTTTCCCATGTATGCCTAATTTTTGATTTAAACGCAAATCTATAAAAAAAATCACATAATTTTTGCATAAAATCAAAAAATATTACTATTTTTGCATCAAAATTAATATAAAGTACGCTTTACAACATGAAAATGCCTTCGAAATACCACGCCGCGCATCATCCTAGCCACCATCATCACCATGACGGCGGCAAATTTTCGTGCGGCAGGCATTCATGACAATGGGACTTAGACGTTGGAAATTCAAAAGAACGAGACTAAACAACAAGACAGTTTCATAAATGAAAAAAATATCAAGAGCCGGGTCGCAACAATGGGATTCGGCTTTTTTGTTACAATAAAGCAATAAATTAACGAAATAAATATAAAACACAATTATAAAAAATGGAAAGACTTAAAATCGCAATCCAAAAATCTGGTCGCTTGAGCGACAAGTCGGTGGAACTCTTTGAGAAAGCCGGCATCAGCGCGTCCAACAACAGCAGCCGCCTTCTCCTCGCGTCGGCGTCAGACTTCCCAATCGACATTCTCTATCTGCGTGACGATGACATCCCGCAATGCGTGGCAGACGGCGTGGCAGACGCTGGAATCGTGGGCGAAAACGTCATCTGGGAATCGGGCAAGCAAGTGGAAACCGTGGAAAAACTCGGCTTCGGCAAATGCCGCCTTTCTCTCGCAATCCCACGCGACACCCCTGATTACACCGGTCTCCAATGGTTCAACGGCAGAAAAATTGCCACTACCTATCCCGTAATCCTCCGCAAGGTACTCACCGACAACAACATCCAAGCCGACATCCACGTCATCAGCGGCTCGGTTGAAATTTGCCCCGCGATAGGACTTGCAGATGCAATTTTCGACATCGTTAGCACTGGCAGCACACTCCTCAGCAACGGCCTCGTTGAAAAGGAAAAAATGGTATATTCGGAAGCAGTCCTCATCAAAAACGACGCCCTCAACGCCGAGAAACAGCAAATCCTCGACAAACTCCTTTTCCGTATCCACGCCATCAAGGCCGCAAAGAGTAACAAATACATACTGCTCAATGCTCCCAAGAAAAACCTCGACAACATCATCCGTCTCCTTCCTGGCATGAAGAGCCCTTCAGTATTGCCACTTGCCGACAGCGAATGGGTGAGCGTTCATTCGGTAGTAAAAGAGAGCGAATTTTGGGAGATAATCGACAAGCTCCAAGCCGAAGGCGCACAGGGAATCTTAGTTGTACCAATTGAAAAAATGATTCTGTAAACCATGTTCAAAATCCAATACACAACCGACGATGACTTCGTTGGACGTTCACGCCGACCAGCCGGACGCACGGATGACATCATACCCATCGTTCGTGACGTGCTCACGGCGGTAAGGGACGGCGGCGACAGGGCGGTCAGAGAATTGACATTGAAATTCGACAAATCATGCCCTGACAACCTCCTCACGACACAGGAGGAACTTGAAGCAGCAGCCAAAGAAGTGCCCGACGACCTCAAGAAAGCTATCGACATCGCACGTCAAAACATCGAGAAATTCCATCGCAGCCAGCTCCAGACCGAAATCCGCAAAGTACAGACCTCGGAAGGCATCACATGCTGGCAAAAAGCCGTTGCCATCGAAAAAACTGGCATCTACATTCCAGGCGGCACAGCACCTCTTTTCAGTACTGTTTTGATGCTCGCCATCCCCGCAAAAATCGCCGGATGCAAGGAAATAGTGCTTTGTTCGCCACCACGCAGCGGCGGCTCGATAAATCCAGTCGTATTGTACTGCGCCAAGATACTCGGCATCGATAAGGTATTCAAAATTGGTGGCAGTCAAGCAATTGCTGCAATGGCGTATGGCACAGAAAGCGTTCCGAAAGTCAGCAAAATTTTTGGACCGGGCAATAAATTCGTCACCGTTGCCAAACAACTTGTCAACTCATCGGAAACCGCCATCGACATGCCCGCCGGTCCATCGGAGCTTGCAGTCATCGCCGACCAAAACACCAACCCCGTTTTTGCAGCCGCCGATTTGCTCAGCCAATGCGAACACGGCACGGATTCTCAGGTAGGTCTTTTCGTAACCTCCAACTCTAAAGCCGACGAAATCATCGCCGAGGCAGAGCGTCAACTCGCACTCCTGCCACGCCGTGACATAGCCGCCCAGAGTTTCCAAAACAGTTTTGCTGTCATCACAGAAAACACAGACCAGGCAATCCGTCTGTCCAATATCTGGGCTCCAGAGCACTTGATAATCTCCACAGACGACTGCAACCGTCTCGCTGAAAAAGTGGTAAACGCGGGCAGCGTCTTCATAGGCAAATATGCATGTGAATCCGCTGGCGACTATGCATCGGGTACAAACCACACATTACCCACAAATGGTGCAGCCAACGCATACTCAGGGTTGAACATGGATTCGTTTATGAAGAAAATAACATTCCAGACCATCTCGGAAACTGGCATTCGCACCATTGGCTCAGCCATCGAAACCATGGCTGCCGCCGAACAACTCGACGCCCACAAGAACGCCGTCACTGTGCGCCTGCAACAACTATAACCACCGTCAGGCGGTTGAAAACTCTAAAAAATACGCAAAAATGGACTTCAATAAGATTTTACGCAAAAATATTCTGGACATGGCTCCATACACAGCCGCTCGGGATCTCGTGGCAAAAGGGGACTACATCTTCCTCGACGCCAACGAAAACCCCTTCGGCACATGGAACCGCTATCCGGATCCGATGCAGCGCGACCCAAAAGCGATGCTCGCCGCCATCAAGGGTGTTACGCCCGACAATATGGTGATGGGCAACGGTAGCGACGAAATCATCGACCTGCTCTACCGCATCAGCTGCAATCCTAAACAAGATAATGTAATCTCCATCTCGCCAAGTTACGGAATGTATTTCACACTCGCCAATCTCAACGATGTGGAGTTCAGAGAAGTGCTTTTGGACGACAACTTCGAGTTCAAACCCGAAGACCTACTCGCCCGAGTTGATGACAATACCAAAATGATTCTCCTATGCTCACCCAACAACCCAACAGGCAAGTCGTTTGACCCGCAGAAAATCCTGCAAATCGTCAAGCGATTCCCAGGCATTGTTGTTGTTGATGAAGCATACAATGACTTCTCCCCAACCGAATCGCTCATCAAGTACATCGCTCAATACGACAACCTCGTAATATCGCAGACGTTCTCGAAGGCTTGGGGACTTGCATCAATTCGCGCCGGAGTAGGCTACATGAGTCCCGAACTCGCCGCAATCGTCAACAAGGTGAAAATGCCCTATAATATGGACGGCTTCACGCAAAAGACCATTGTGGAACGCCTCACGGACTTGGATTCATTCCAAAAGACTGTCAAACTCCTCGTTTCTGAGCGTGACCGCCTCATGGACGAATTCTCAAAACTCGACTGCATAGAAAAAGTGTTCCCATCCGACTCCAATTTCTTTATGGTAAGGACAGCACGTCACGACGACTTGATGAAATACATGCTCAAAAATGGCATCATTCTCCGCTCTCGCAACTCAATGGCAAAATGCCAAAACTGCATCCGCATCACCGTTGGCACACCGGAACAGAACGACATGCTCATCAAACTGATGAAGGAATTTTAATGTTGATAGGCATCTCACCCTAACAACAAACGATAAAAAAAAGAGGTTTGGATTTCTCCAAACCTCTTTTTTTTATTATGTTCGGGGTTTTAAACCCTAACAATCAATCGTCTATTAGTTGAGATACTTCGGACGAGCTACGTGCTTAACAGCGCAAGGAGTGAAGGTGTAGCCGAAGGTGATGAGACCAGTGGTGTACTGATCGCCCTTGTCGCCACCATGAACATTGCCCCTAACTGCCTTCTGTACCTGAGCACTGAGACCAGCGGGCGTGTCCTTGCCGAAGCCAAAGCTTGACATACCATCGAGGTAGTCGTTGCCCTTGCCCTTAGAACCTACGAGAACGTGCTGGAGAAGTTCGCAGCCAATGTAGAAGTTCTTAGAAGCCTGGTACTTGAAGCCAAGACCAAAGGGAAGAGTCCAGGCGCCGGTGTTGTAGTAACGACCTTCAGCCTTGAGAGCGCGAGTGCTTACCCAAACGTTCTGGTTGCTGGACCTGAAAGAGCTCTTAGGATTGTAGATAGCACCACCGAAACCAACAGTGATGTAACCAGCCCACCTCTGACCGAATGTAGATTCGGGGGTAATGTCCTTCATCTTCAAGTAGTAGAAATTGAACATCGCGTTGATGTCAAATGTCCACGTACGGAAGTTGAGATGACGCTTCTCTGCAAAGTCGAGTTTGGAATCGGCGTCGAAACCTTGCAACCTCGAGAGAAGGAAGTTAGCCCTGAAGCTGAACCTCTCTGCAAACCTGTACTCGTAGCCAACCTGAGCGGATCCATTCATGGTCTTCCAAGGAATTCCGTGTCCTTCTACAGGACAAATGTCAGTCTCTGCTACGTTGCCGCCAATGCCCCAGTTGAAACTGTGGCGTGCGGACTTCCACGATGTCTGAGCGAAGACACCGCTAACTGCGAATAAAGCCACTAAAACAAAGGCTATTACTTTTTTCATAATTTTATAATAATTAATATTTATTTAGTTAATTCAAAAAATAACACTTCTTTCAACTTCCGTCGCCCATCATTCTAAACCTTATATAAAGGTAAATAGATACGCGCGAAAATCTTTGCAAATATATAAAGAAATAACATACCTAACAAAAAAAACTCAAAAAAATTTCAAAAAAATGAAACATTTTTATAAAATACTGATTGTTAGATATTTACAAAGGCTATATTTTACACATTTTACCTTAAAAACCTGTAATGTATAGTAAACAATGCGGTAAAATAGGTATCATTGTAACCCGAATTGCCGCGTCTGCCGCCTGTTTCGGCGGTCAAAACGTCGCTCCTGCGGTCGGCGAACACTTCGGTCATGTCGCTCGGCGGGGTGAGTCCCTGATCTTTGTAGTTGAAATAATACGAAGAACAATCGTCGATGTAGTCGGTGGTGGTAAAATGCTGCAAAAATTCGCAGCCCAACGCTATATCCCTCGTCAACTGATACTTAAAGCCGATTCCCACAGGAATACTGAAGACGGTGAGTTTATACTGATCGTTGGCTGCCACGACATAATTGCCTTGTTTGTCCAAAAACTGCACTCCAGTGCCCTGCCCCTCTGTGCAGAGCGGCTGTAATTCATACCACTGCCCTTCATATCTGCCCATCGGGTTGAAATGGAGCATGGCGAGTTCAATGCTGATATATCCTGACCATTTTTTCCAAAAACTGCCCTCTCCACTATACCTCGGTATCTCCTTCTCCCGCAGGAAATAGTATTCGGCACCTATGCCAAATTCCATGAGGTTGCTCTTAAAATTGAGATTGCGACTACGGCGGGCGGCATTGTTGGCGTTAGCGTCGTCGGCTGCCACCTTAGAAAAAGTGAATGAGAATTTGCCTGAAAGACGGTCGGCAAGCCTGTAACGATAGCCAAACATCGTGGAAAGTTTTAGGATGCCGGGATCCATGTCCTTGAAATTGAAGAAATGACCGCCATTCTCATCGCCGCCACCAAGGTCACCCATGAAAATATTGCCACCAACACCAGCCACAACGCTGTGTCGAGCATTTTTCCAAGCCTGTTGTGCATTCAAAGTGCCAACTCCCGTTAACACTGACACTATTATTAATATAAGAATCCTTTTCATAATCATGTTTTTTTTCACATATAAACAATTCACATACCGTTTTGAATAGAATACAATATAAATAACGTCAGATTTAATATTTTCTTATAACATAACTTCCATCTTTAATCTCTACTCTCCACACCTTCACCTTATAATCTTTATCCTCTATTCTCAATTTCTCTTGTCCACACCCCAAAGTAGTTTGTTACGCAGTGTGGAGAAGAAACTCGTGCCGCTGAGACGGAGAAGTTTGAGTTTTTTTGTCGATTTCTTGATGGTGAGTTCTTCCTCGAATGG
Organism: Bacteroidales bacterium; assembly: GCA_017964465.1. GTDB lineage: Bacteria > Bacteroidota > Bacteroidia > Bacteroidales > UBA3824 > UBA3824. Next base: position 16,259 of record JAGCRY010000006.1, read on the forward strand.
AACGCATGCCTGACGATAGTCGAGAGAAACGAGGTAATTTTGTTCGCGTCCATCAGCCTTGATGCGGAGGATATTGTCGTCACTAATAACCATGGGACGCACGGAAAGGGTGTGTGGAGATACCGGTGTAAGTACAAAATTGCCGCTGCCGGGCAGGATAATCGGACCACCCGCGCTGAGAGAATACGCCGTGCTGCCGGTGGGCGTGGCTATGATGAGACCGTCCGACCAATATGTGTTGAGGTATTCGTCGTTGAGGAACACCTTGATGCTAATCATGGAACTTGTGTTTACCCTCATTATCGTAAGTTCGTTGAGGGCTATGTTAAGGTTGCCAAAACGGTCGGAAGAACTTGTTGTCTCTATCAATGTGCGCGTCTCCAACGTGGTTTTGCCTTCCATGATTTCCGTAAGCGCGTCCTGGAGGGTATTGTCGGAAACACTTGTCAGGAATCCAAGTCGTCCGCTGTTGATGCCTACAACAGGGATGTCCGCCAAAACGGCGTATGGAACGCTCTCAAGAAGCGTACCGTCACCGCCTATGCTTATGAGTAGGTCAATGTCGCCAGGCATCTTGAAACTATTGATGAATGTACCCGTTATCTTAGGGGTAAAAAACAGCGTCTGCTCGATACTACGGAGGAACTCCTCATAGACGTATATCTCGCAGCCGTTGCGGTTGAGCATCTCAAAAATCTTGTAGATGCTCTTGTGGAAGTCGGGTCCAAACTTTCGTCCAAATATGGCGACCTTCATGGCTTATTTCTCCAATTTGGCGACAGGAATCAGGTTGAACGGGAGGTTGATAATCTGGCTGTACTCCTCGCCGAGCCCCTGCATGTCCTCGTCTATTTCCTTGTAATACCAATTGATGGTGATGTCGCTCTTGTCCTTGATGCTCTGCAACAACAGAAGTATCTGTATAAGTTGCTTGCTCGAAGCCGTGTTGAAATACTCGAGTTTCATTTCAAGCACAGTCTTGGGATTGGGAGCCTTGCAGTAATCGGCAAACCAAGCGAGAACGGGCGAATAAAACTCCACCGCGTCCTCAGGCAACGACATGCGCGCCAATAGGAATGTCCCTGTCAAGGCATCCAAATGCACCTCCGGGGTATCTACTGTTGGTTCTTTTACAAATGGTTCCATTTATAGCGTTTTATTATAATCGTCTCGTTAATCAACTTTCATTACATCGACCTTTGCCATGAAGAAATCCCTTCCTTCGCCGGCGTCCACAAGGCTGTATTCAATCTTCGAGCCAGACTTGCGCCTGATGTCGATGAAACCAAGTCCCGTGGATACAGGGTCGTTGTTAAGATTGAAGAGTATCTTGTTGTACTCCTTGGAAAGACCCGCGCTGTCCATCGAGTCAATGCGCTCGATGCGTGCCGACAACGCCGCCGACTTTTCCTTTGCAACGTAATTGCCAGCCAGGAGCGAAAACCTGTCGGCGTGCTCCTTGATATAAAACACACCTGCCTTCCATCCTGTGTAGCCCTCCTTGTTGTCGGCGTGCTTCACAATGTTTTGCAGCAGCTCCACCATTACGCCATATAATTTGATGCGCGTCTTGGTCTCGCTCATGCCGCTCTTCAATATCGAGAGCAACGACAGAAGGTTTTCCTGGTCGAAGTCGCCCTTGAACGACAATGTATAACTATTCTGATTGAAGTTTTCGTGTACATCAATCAAATCCTGTATCGAGTAAACCTCCTTGCCGTCGTCATTAGCCTGACCGCCAGACGTGTCGATTTCGGTGGTGAGGTAGAAATACGAATGAGCCTCGTCAACAGGCTTGATTAGATAATCGAGTTTGTTGCCGGAGCGTTTTGCCATCTCTATGAGACCCAAACTTGCGCCACCCTCTGGCGTAAAACCCATCAACGTCCTCGTCTCGCGGCTGAGCTCTTTGAGTCCATCGGCGTCGAGATGGTTGATGGTCTCCAGTTTTTCACGGAGAGCCGCCTCAGAGTCACGATTCATCAAATTGCCAGTGGCGATGATGTACTTGTGCCGCTTTTTATATATGACGACAATCGCCGAGTTGTCAGCGGAATCGCCGACAACTGCCTGATGGGCGGTGATGTTTTGAAGACCTTCGCCCATTATGTAGTATATCCTCGACCGCATTTTCCGTGTATCGTCCGCCTTCGCCAAATTGGTCTTGGCGAGTTCGAGTATATTCATAACGAGGAGCGCGGTTACTTCACCACGATATACATACTCCAAGTCATCCTTCTCGATGTCACGGAAATGGTCGTATATAAAGTCCAGCGACTGTTCCATATTACTTTTTGCTTTTAATTTTGGTGTGCGCATCAACAATGCGGTGCAAAAATCTTGCCACCGTCAGCCAATTAGCATTATGCATCGGCAGCGTTGCCAAAATTGAATGGCATCGTATTGCCGCCCGCGCCATCGGTATTTTTGATGCGACCAAAACGCTGCTCATACTTCGATACATTGTCCTGCAAGGCAAGCAACAGCCTCTTGGCGTGTTCGGGAGCAAGGATTACACGGCTCTTGACTGACGGACGGCGCATGCCGGGCATCAATTTCAAAAAGTCGATCACAAACTCCGAACTCGAATGTGTGAGCATCGCGAGGTTAACATAATTGCCGTCAGCCACTTCCTCGGGGAGGTCGATGTTCAACTGCGGCGCGTTGTTGAGTTCTTCTGCCATTATATATTCAAAAAAAATTTTCCGTGGCAAATGTAAAAATTATTTTGCGAAAATACTAATTTTTGACGATATATTTTTTCAACAACCTTTGACCACCACTTCGCTGCGCGTATTGTCGCCGGTACATTTGCGGACGAGGATTTTGGCATCGATGCGCTCTTCCAATTCGGGGACGTGGCTGATGATGCCCACTTTGCGCCCTTGGAGATGGAGTTTTTGGAGCATTACAAGCACCGAATTGAGGCTCTGTTGGTCCAATGTGCCAAATCCTTCGTCGATGAAAAGCATCTCGGAGCCGCGCCCGCCCTGCATCATATCGCTAAGTCCCAACGCCAACGCCAACGAAACCATAAAACTTTCGCCACCCGACAATGTGGACACGGGACGGCGCACGCCCATTTCCAAATCGTCAACCAATATCGCCAACGAATCGCCGCCACAGCACAGACGATATTTGCGAGTCAAGCCGGTGAGCCGTTTGTCAGCGTTGTGGAGTAGGATTCTTAATGTGTGAATTTGCGCAAGGTTGCGGAGACGTTTGCCGTCGCTACTGCCAACCGCATTATAAATCGACAGCCAATCGTCGTAATCCTTTTGACGTGCGGCGCGGTCGGCTACAAGGCGGTCGTAGGTCGCCTTGGCGTTTTGGAGGTGTTCAATCTTGGATTTAGCCTCGCCAATGCGGGATTTTGCAGCGTCGTTTTCCATCTTGCAGGCGGCGAGGGCGGCGGTGAGGGTTTCGATGGTTGTTGCGGCATCGTCGGTGGTTGACGACAATTTCGTCTGAGTTTCAGCGATTTGTGCGGCAAGCATCTTGGATTTTTCCAACAACGACGCAAATAAATTTGGTAACTGCGCAATCGCAACAGTCGCCGAGTGAGGCATCGGGGCTGCATCGGGGAAGGTCGATTGGAGTTTTGGGACGGCATCGCAACCATCCAAGATTCGTTGGAGGTCGTCGCCGTTTTTAGTCAACGATTCCAATTTTTTACCCAATTCCGCAAAATTTTTGGCGGCAAGGTCGCTGTCGGATTTTATTTTTTTGAGGGCAACTATGTCGGCGGCGTTAGCGTCGATTGTTGGGAAATATGTTTTTAATTGCAACACTAAATTGCTGCGGGTCAAAGTGTTGGATTCGATATTGGCTGCAATGTTGGCGAGTTCGGTGTTCTTGACCGCCAACGCACTTTCTGTCTTGGACTTTGCATCTTTGGCGGCAACGAATGCGCGATTTTTGGCGTCAAAATCGGCGCGGGCGGCATCAAATTGCTTTTTAAGTTGCTGATATTGAGCGTCGAGAGTTTGGGCGCGTTGCAGAAGTTCGGCGAGCAAGCCATTGACAGTAACAATAAAACTTTCCTCGTCCAACCCGCCAAAATCGCGCTGCAATTCGCCGCCGAAATACGCGTAAGCCTTGATTTTGCGCTCGGTGGAATGTTGGAGCGACGCTTCGGCTTTTGGAATGTCGGTCTTGCTGAGCCGTTCAATCTGCGCAAACTTCTCTTTTGCAGCACCTTGCAGTTTCGCAAGTCGCTCACGGACGGAGTTGGTTTCGGATTTTTTGGCGTCAAGGTTTTCTTTGGCGGTTTTCAACACTGCGTCCAATGCCGCCACCGATTGCGTGGCGTATGGATGTTGGAGACTGCCGCACAACGGACAAGGCTCATTGTCAATGAGTTGCAGGCGCAACTGTTTGAGATTTGCGGAGGCGGCGAGCATCTGTTTATTGTAATTGTCGTTAAGAGCATTGTACTCAATTTCAAGGCGTTTGGATTCGGCTTCAAGGCTGATTATCAACGCATTGTCGGCGGCGACGGTATCCTGCAACTGTTGCAATTGTTGACGGAGAGCATTGAGATTTTCCGTGCCTCGACGTATGTCCTCAAAAACTTCCTTAATCCTGCCAATATTTTCGCTGAGTTTTGAATGTTTGGTTTTCAACGTTGTCAATGCATTGACATCAAAATCGTTGAATTGTTTCTCGTTGGTTTTCAGGATATTGTTGGCTGCGGTGAGTGCGGATTCGGCGGCGGCGCATTGCTCCGACGATTGAGAAAGTTGCGATTTGAGTTTTTCGATTTCAGACTTGGTGACAGCGGATTTTTTGGTTAACGTTTCGGCGTTTTTGATGCCGTCGATAAGCGCAAGGATTTGGGTGTCAACAGTCTGAATATTATCGTAAAGAGCCTTATTTTCAGCGGCTTGGTCGTAGGAGCGACGGCAGGTTTCGATGTCGGCGGCGTTGTTGCGGATTTGTGTTTTGAGGGAATCCAATAGGGACAATCCTCGACAGAAATCCGCAGACGCGCCCGCGAGTTCCGACTGACGTTTTTGGAGCGTTTCCTGCAATTCGACAATGCGTTTTTTTGTCTCCAAACGGGCTGTGGCGGCGGCAAGTTTTGCGTCGGAAGTCGCGGATTCTGCCACAAGTTTTGCGAGGTTTTCTTGCGCAGCGGAGATGTCATTGGCGGTAATTACTTCCTGATTTTCAATATTTTGCGAAAGTGCATTGAGTTCTGCCTTCACAGCCGAATATTTTTCAAAAACACGCTTGGAAATTTTTTCGTAAATGTCGGTATTGGTCAACATCTGCAAAATCGCCGACTTCTCGTCGCGTGTGGCAAACAGGAATTTTGAAAATTGGTTTTGCGCCAACATCACCGACCTGATGAACCTATTGAAATCGTAACCCGTCAACCGTTGTATCAATTCGGCGAATTCCGTTTTTTTCTCCGTAACAGTCTCAAAATCACCATTTTTAGTTTTGCGACTGAGAGTGCGGCGAATGTCGCGGAGCGTGCCGTCGGTCTTCTTGCGGGCGGCGTACCATTCGGCGGTATAGATGTTGCCATCGTCCGCCAAAAATTCCACCCTCGACATCGCCTCCGACGTGCCTTTGCGCATAATATTTCGGGCATCGGCGGTCTTGATATTGTCCTCATTTTCAAAATCATCCGACTGCAAATCCTTGAACCTCGGCGTATCGCCATAAAATGCGAGGCAGATGGCGTCGGTGATGGTCGATTTGCCCGCGCCGGTATCGCCACAGATGAGAAACAACGGCGAATCCGCAAGTGGCGGCACGGTAAAATCAATGGTAGCCTCCGTCAACGAGGCAAGGTTTAATATGTTGATTTTCAATATTTTCATCTTTCACAAATAATTTTTTAGGTTACCGCCTACGGCGGACTTTTTAATCCAAAAATTAAAAGAATGAGGAAAGAATGGAAAGAAATTCTTTTAATTCTTTAAAAATTCTTTTAATTTTTGGATAAACTCAGACATTAATTTCGTCAATTATTGTGCGCAACATATCTGCGTGACGGTCAGATAATTGCGTGTGCATACGGGCTTGATAAATGTCGGCAATGACAGTCATCGGATCCATCGTCTGCAATTGTTCCACCGACATCGGGGCATCGTCGCCAAAGATGTTCGCCCCCGCAACTCCAACAAGTTGAAATCCGCAAAATTTTGCTTTTTTGTCTTTCAACAACTCGTTGATAATCCGCGCCTTGACTTCGGGGTTGCGAAATTCGGGGCTGAGGGCTACTTCCACAAACATTTCCTCGTCGTCAGGCAATTGTTGCAACGCGGCAGCAACGGTCTCAAAGTCGGAAAGATGGTCGGGAACGCGGCGGAGTTTTACAACGTGTGGAAGTTCAACGGTATGAATTTCAGAGAGTTGCCGTCCATCGAAATCCACAATGCTCAGCGAATGTGGATAATCTTTTTCGGAAAACGACATCGGAATCGGTGCGCCCGAATACCAAATATTTTCGCGGTTGCCCGCACGTTGCCGACGGTGTATGTGTCCGAGGGCAATATATGCAAAATCGTCTGGAAAGTCATGTGGGTCAATATTTTCGAGTCCGCCAACAGAATCGTCGCGGGTCGCTGTAATTTCGTTGTTGATGCCCTTATTGTATGTTGCGCCGATTGTGGTAAGATGTCCGACGCCAATAATCGGCACTTGACGCTCGCCGCGCACCTTGACCGCCGCATCGAGCATCCGTCGATAAAACTCTGACACAGAAGGTTTTTCGCCGCCCATCGACATCACATCGCCACGCCTAAGATACGGCACGGCGCACACTATCGCGTCGCCCAAATCTATCACCATTTTGTCAAAGCAAATCCCTTCATCATCCCGCGACACGCTGCCCACGACCTCAGCGTTGAAGTAATGCAAAATTTCCTTCGGCGCGTTGAGGTACGACTGCGAATCGTGGTTGCCAGACGTAATGATGATTTTCAATTTTGGGAACCTCGTATGCAGCGTTTCGATGAGGTTGTAATACATATTCGCGCTTACATTCGACGGCGTAGCACTGTCAAACACATCACCCGCAACTATCATCAAATCAGGCTTTTCCTCGCCGATTGCATTGATTAATCTATCAAAAAAGATTTCCCACTCGCCGGTGCGGTCATAACCTGCGAGCGACTTCCCGATGTGCCAATCGGCGGTATGTAGGAGGCGGAACATAATAGGGCTAACAAGTTTAGTATTATTAGGTTGCAACAAATACGTCAAAAATTAATTTCTACTCCATCGCCCTTATCGCATCCCTTGCCGACATCAGCGCAAATCCGAGGTGATTTTCGCCAAGCCAACGCGAGGGAGTGTAGGCGTCGGGATGATTTTCGTCGATGCC
>JAGCRY010000103.1 GCA_017964465.1 Bacteroidales bacterium
AATGTTTTGAAAGTAAAAAATTATTCCTTACCTTTGCGCCAAATAATAAAAACACAAAAACATTATGAAACTTTGGGACAAAGGTTTTGACACCTCGGAATTTGTAACACGTTTTACGGTCGGCAGAGACCGCGAAATGGACTTGTATCTTGCTGAATACGACGCACTTGGCTGTATGGCTCACGCGCAGATGCTCTCTGAATGTGGACTTCTCGGCAAGGACGACAACGACAAACTCCAACAGGAACTCCGCAAAATCCACGCTATTGCTGTGGACGGCAAATTTGAGATTGCGCCCGACGTGGAGGACGTGCACTCGCAGATAGAATTTATGCTCACCGAGCGGCTTGGCGACCCGGGCAAACGCATACACACCGCCCGCAGCCGCAACGATCAGGTTGTAACGGCTGTAAGGCTCTTCACCCGCGCCAAACTCCAAAAAATCATTGAGACCGTAAAGGGAGTTTTTGACACTTTCATCGAACTCAGTGAAAAATACAAAAATGTCCTCCTGCCCGGCTACACTCACCTCCAAATCGCTATGCCGTCAAGTTTTGGATTGTGGTTTGGATGCTATGCAGAGAGCCTTGCCGACGACCTTCAGACACTACTTTCGGCTTGGAAAATCAACAACCGAAATCCGCTCGGCAGCGCGGCGGGATATGGTTCGTCGTTCCCGATTGACAGGCAGCGCACAAGCGACCTTCTCGGTTTTGATAGCCCCGACTACAACTCCGTCTATGCACAAATGACACGCGGCAAGGTGGAGACCGTTGTGGCGTCGGCTCTTGCGCAACTCTCGCAGACATTGGCAAAATTTGCCGCCGACTGTTGCCTTTTTATGAGTCAGAATTTCAAATTCATTTCCTTGCCCAAGGAATACACCACTGGTTCGTCGATAATGCCTCACAAGGCAAATCCCGATGTTTTTGAACTGATGCGCGGTTACTGCAACAAAATCAGCGTCCTGCCCTTTGAACTCAACCGCATCACCGGCAACCTGACTTGTGGATATTTCCGCGACCTTCAACTTTTGAAGGAGAGTTACCTGCCCGTATTTGAAAGGATGCAGATGTGTTTGGATTTTATGGAGTTTATACTCCCGAAAATCCAGCCCCGCGAAGACATCCTCAAAAACGAAATGTACCAGCCCATCTTCACCGTTGAGGCATTGAACGAAATGGTTGTTGCTGGCGTGCCATTCCGCGACGCATACAAAGAAGTTGGACATCAGGTTTTCGAGGGCAAATTCCATTGGGACAAGCCCCTCAACCACACCCACATCGGCAGCATCGGCAACCTCTGCAACGACAAGATTGCGGCGTTGTTCAATGAAGTGTACAGCCAGTTCAATTTTGAGAAGGTGGATAAGGCTGTGGAGGAATTGACGAAAGGATAAAGATTGGATTTTTTGAATGATTGTAGGGACGTGGCGTGCCGCGTCCCTATTTTTTACACCACCACCTCCACAATCTCCTTTCCTTCAAGGCTTATCGTCTTTGCTTCGGGTTTTGATTTCTTGTTGAAACAGAAACTCAGCAAGTAGCCTTTGTCGGTGTGGTAAAAATCGAGGTAGTCAAAAAGTTGATTTTCACCGCGCTCATTGTAACTTTCGCCGCGCCAAATCTTCATCTCGATGATGTATTGTGTGCCGTAATAGTCGATAATCATATCGGTGCGAGTAAGGTCGCGTGTTTGTGCCTCGATGTAATAATTGCCTGTGCCGTTGATGATTGGACGAACATAAAGCATAAAATATTTGCGACCCTCTTCCTCCTTGAAATTCAAATCTTTGTTGCCGTAAATATCACGGAAATGCTGGGCGAATTTTTCAAGGATTTTGTCCATTTTGAGGGTTTTGCCGTCGATGAACTGGTTGCGGTCTATCTGACCTTCGCGATAAAGGCGGTTGTTGAGCTCTTTTTCGTCAATCAGCAAATTGTAAAGCCAAGTTTCAATTATGCGGTTGGCGATTTTCACCTTGCCATTGTGGTCTGTGATGTAGTTGAACATTGCCGCAATGGTAATATGTTTGTTGTAAATATTGAAATTAGCTTCCAAGCCATCAAAAAGGATTTGCCTTAGCATTTCTTTCATGTTCGGAAACAAATCCAATTTTTTCACAAAATCGTCAAAGAATGTGTTGTTTTCTTTTAATAGGACTTTCACGGCATCTAACACTCCTTCTTTGTTCCAACCAAATTTCTCATTGTCAATCAGTTGGCATACCCTCGACACAAAAAACGGATATCCTGATGTGTAGTCGTAAATCATTTGTGCAATCGCGCTCAAATCCATACCTGAATGATGGTCGTTTTCGTATTCTGCCAACATTTTTTGGATGTCGGCGGCAGAGAATGACATATCGCCATCATACGCCACGGCGATGTTCCACGGCGAATTGTATTGGTGGTCGGTTTCGGGACGCACTTTGAGTTTGAGATTTTTGATGTCATACACTCCGGCGAGGATTACGGATTGGAAGGTGCGGGCTTTTTTGCGCACAAGATATTTGCTGCGGAGCATCCTTAGCAATTCTATGAAAGATTCATAATTGCTTGCGTTGTCCACCTCGTCGATTATCAGCACAATAGGGCGCGAAGATTTTTTGCAGACGGTTGTTATCAAATCAGATAAATCTTTTATCTTGATTTGGTCGTCAATAGCGGTATCCACGACCTCCAATATTGCATTTTTTGCTGGTTCGTCAATGTCAGGAATTTCCTCGTTGACGATTGCAGACTTTAAGGCATCGGCAAAAGCAAATGAAAGAGTTTCTGTGGTCTTAAACTCCGTTTCCCCCATTGATTCAAAACTTATCGAAAACACCACATAATCCTTGCTCAACCGCTTTGCTAAGTGGTAAAGCGTAGTTGTCTTTCCGTACTGACGTCCACGATTGATGGTGATGTATTCGCCATAGGAAACACGTTGCTCTATGTCGGCAAGTCGGTCGCTGATGTCAACCATATAATGCTCGTCGGGATAACAAATGCCCGTTGTGTTAAAACGTCTCATATTCGCGCTGTAAAATGTTTGTGCAAATGTAAAAATATTTTTTGAAATACACTAAGTAACGTTGCAAAAACTTTCCTTCAAAAACAAAACAGCCGCCAATCTCGCAAATAGACTGGCGGCTGAAATTTTCAACTTTAATCTTTACTCTCTAATCTTTCAACTTTCAATTTTCACCTCTTACTTCTCCTTATCCACGAAATTCCATTTTGCGTTGTCGTCTTTGGAATCCCATTCTTTGAGGATTGGGGTGGAGTCGGCGATGGAGTAGAGTACAAACTTGGTGTTGTCGGAGGATGCGCCGGGGATGCGCTTGGGCATAATGCGGTAAGTGCCGTCGGTGCATTGTTCGATGCGCCAGAGTTGGGTGTCTTCGCCGGTGAAATTGTCGTTAACAACTACGTCCATACCATTGCCGGCAGCGAGTGCGCGGGTGGTGCCATTGATGGTAATCTTGAAATAAGGATTGCCAGGATAGCCGCCCTTGCCCTCAGCGGGTTCGATGTTCCAGTACTGGTTTGGACGGAGCATATAGTCGCTCAGGCGAGCCGGTGCAGTGCCTTTGGGCCAACTGCCCTGAACGTCGGCGAGTTGCTGCGTGGCGATGGGTTTTACGGGTTCATCATTGTTGGCGCGGAACCATCCTTGACGGTCTTGCTGGATGCGGACGAAATCTGTGGCGAGTTCCAACGCATAGCCGCGACGCTCCGACTGAATGGAATAAACACCCGATTCAATCTTCTTGCCAGCCTTTGGCCAGCCGTCTTTCCATACGATTGGGAGAATGGAGAGCACACTCCTGCCGCTGCGCTCAAAATCAGCCTCGAAGTGCAACGACATCACCTCTACGCCGTCGTCAACAACGAAACGACCGAAGTGTCCCGCGCCGACAGCCTTGCCGTAGGTATTGACAACCATCTTGCCGCCGCCCTGTTTCATATCGCGTCCGGTATTGTCGAGGTAGGGGCCATATATGTCTTTGGAACGGCCTACAACGATGTTGTAAGTGGAATTGACACCGTCACAACAAGTGCCGTGAGTGCCGAGCAAGTAGTACCAGCCGTCAACGTAGAGAATGTCGGAAGCCTCGCAGTCGATGGCAACGTCCACGGGTTTTGCGCCAGACTTGCGGCCTGCGGTCTCGGGATCAAGTTCGATGATGCGGATGTTGCCGAAATACGTGCCGTAACTTACAAACAGCCTGTTTTGCTCCTTCACGTAGAGGAGACCCGCGTCGATTGCGTCGCAGTCTTCAACGCCGTCGGAAGCCGCAACCTCCTTGGCTACGGAGTATTTGAAATCGGGCGACTTTGGGTCGAGGGTCTTGTTCCACATTGTGAGGATTTTGCCGTAGTGACCGCCGCCGAGACCGCCGCCTGTTGCGCTGTACGCCACCAAGTAACGGTCGCCAATCTTCAAAACGTCGGGAGCTGCGCCGCC
>JAGCRY010000104.1 GCA_017964465.1 Bacteroidales bacterium
GCGGTGAGCCAACGCTGCGACGCAAAGGTGTATTCCAGTTTGTTGCGGTAATAATACTCGCGCTCCGACGGCAATATCGGCGACACTTCGGGTATCTCCACTTTTGCAATGTGCGTGAGTGCGTCCTCCACTTGTTGTTGCTTGTATTTCAATTGTTTGTCGTAAGGCAACATCTGCCAAACGCAGCCTCCGCACGTGCCAAAATGCTGGCACACCGGCTCGGCGCGTTCGTCGGAATATTTCTTGAAGGCTGTTGGTATCGCCTCACAAAATTTTTTGGAGCGTTTGACCACCTTGATGTCCACAATGTCGCCCGGCACTACGCCTTTTACAAAAATAACCATTTCGTCCACCCTCGCCAAAGCCTTGCCCTCGGCGGCGATGTTGGTGATTAATACGTCTTCATATATTTGTCCTGTTCTGCGTCGCATTTTTTGGATTATTGATTATTAATGGTGCAAAATTACGCAATAAAATCCACGTGAGCAAATTAAAAATCTACGCCTCTATCACTCCTATTACCGTGATGTCGTCGGTCTGTTCGCTGTCGCCGCGCCATTGGTCGATGGTGGTTTCTATCTTGCGCATCTGTTGTTCGGGGGCGAGGTCGTAGATGTTGCACAAGAGTTCGCGGAGGCGTTTGGGCTTGAATTTTGATAATTTACCGTTTTCGCGCTCGCCAAATTGGTCGGTGATGCCGTCGCTGAAAATATAGACGCGGTCGCCTTGTTGGAGAGGAATTTCATTGTTGGTGAACTCGGAATTGCGGTCTTTGTCAACGGCGATTGGAATCTTATCGGGCTTGTATTCAGTGAGTTGTCCATTGTTGACAATCCACAGTGGACGGTATGCTCCGGCGTATGAGAGTTTGGAATTTTGGGTGTCGAATATGCAGACTGCAATGTCCATTCCGTCGTGGATGTCCTCATTGTTTACAGAGCCGCGTGTGAGCGATTCGGTGATGCGGTAGCGGAGTTTTGTGAGCACTTCGGCGGCGTTGATGTGGTGGAGGTCGATGCGCGCCACGATGCTATTGAGGAACGATATTCCCAACATTGACAGCGACGCGCCCGGGATGCCGTGTCCTGTGCAATCGGCTACGGCAATGAACTTGAATCCGTCCACTTCCGTCACCCAATAGAAATCGCCGCTCACTTCCTCCAACGGTCGCCAGAGTACGAAAGTTTTTTTGAAAATCTTGTTGACGGTCTCCTGCGACGGCATCAGTGATGTCTGGAAACGGCTTGCGATGTCGAGGTTGATTACAATGCGGAGGTTGATGGAGGCGAGTTTGTTGCGTTGACGCTTCATCTCCATTGTCTGCTCGGTGATGAGTTCGCTCTGTAATTGTGATTCGGCGAGAAGGGCGTTGAGTTCCTCGTTTGTGGCTTTTATTTCAGCGGTTTGGTTTTGAAGAATGATGTTGTATTGCTTGTTTTTGATGTGCTGGCGCACGAACACGTATGTAATTGCAGCGATGAAAATAAAAAACCACCCAACCACAAACACTATGATATGTAATCTTATCTTCGTAGATTCAAATAGTTGAGAGCGTGAGTCCGAGTATTTTTCCATCGACTTAATTTGATTTTCAAATTCTATTCTCTTGTTGTATTTGGAGAATTGAATGTCAAATTCCGAAATGTAAACCTGGTTTCGGGCGCGGTTTATGCGCTGTGTAAGTTCAAAGAGGCCTTTGTAGTTTTGAGTGTAGAGAAAGCATTGTTTTGCTGCATGGTTGAGCAGATGGAGCGGTATAGACGGAAGAGTCGTTTGCTCTATTTTTTGTTGGAGAGTCTGCATTGCTTTTATGTAATTGCCTGACAGCATGGTATGTTCGGCGCGTGCAATTTGGTATATGTCGTTTTCTTCATAGTAGCGGATTTGTTCTGAAATGTTTTCCCCTTTCTTGTAGTAATAGTAACTGCTGTCGGCATATTCCCAGTTCTGTGTCGCAATGTGCATGTCGTTGTATATGAGAGCAATAAGTCCGCAGGTCTTTATGATGAAGATTTTGTCGTTGATTTTTTCTTGGAGTTGCAGGGCGTGGAGAAGGTACTCTTTGGCTAATTGGTTGTTGCTTGTGCCGTTGTTTGAGGCGGACAACATGAGAGTAAGTCCGATATAATAATAGTCACGTCCTGTTCCACGCGCGTTTTGAACTTCAAGGTCATATTTCAGTGCCTTGTCGAGATATTCCATTGCGGGCTTGTATTGTTGGAATTGATTGCATGACAGGCCTATTGTCCTGTATATCAATGCTGTGCTTGCAAGGTCATATTTGGGGTCGAATAGAGAAAGGGCTTGCATTTTGTATTCGACACCTTGTTCAAATCTGCCCATGCCGATATAAGCGTCGCCGCAGCCGGAGAGCATCATTGCCTGGTTGATTTTGTCGTCTTTTTCTATGAAGATATCTTCCGCCTCTTTGAAGTATTTGGGTGCCAATGCAAATTTGCCGGTTGTATTGTAATACCATCCAATGATCGAGCATATTGATGCCACGTATTCAGAATAACCGAGTCGTTTGGCGAGGAAGTATGTCTCCAGGGAGTATTTTATTATTGTGTCCATCACTTGATAGTGACGTGAGATGTAATAGAGAGTTTCAACCTTTTTCTTGTTTTCGGGCATATTGGGCAACAAGGCAGCGATGCTGTCCAATTCTCTGTCGGACAGCATCTTCTCTGCGTGTGCGGTGATGTGGCAGAATGTCATCATCACCGTAAGCGCAAATGCCATTGTTGTTTTCCAAATAGACATAAATCTTTTAGTCTTTCTTCGCTTCTGGATTGTGTTTGTACTTAAAAATCAATGCAAAAGCAATTGTTATAACTAATGCGTATGCCGCAAACATATACCACGACTGCGCCCATCCTTCCCAGCGCATCATTGGCTCGGTTTCGGGGATTGAATTGACATTGGCGTTGATGACCGCCTGTGCCGCGAGTGTGCCTACAGTTGCTCCGATGCCGTTTGTCATCAGCATGAAGAGACCCTGAGCCGAGGAACGGAGTTTGGAGTCTGTGGTTTGGTTCACATAAAGCGAGCCGGAGATATTGAAGAAGTCAAATGCAACGCCATAGACGATGCAGCTCAATACAAACAGCCATACGCCGCTGCCCGGGTCGCCAAGTCCGAAGAATGCAAACCTCAGTATCCACGCGCTCATTGCAATGAGCATCACCTTCTTGATGCCGAATTTCTTGAGGAAGAACGGAATAAGCAGGATACAGAGTGTTTCGGAAATCTGTGAGAGCGAGATGAGTATGTTGGCGTGTTGTACTCCGAATGTGTCAGCAAACTGCTCGATTTTTTCAAAACTTGTTATGAACGGGTTTGCGAAGCTGTTGGTGATTTGGAGGCACATGCCGATAAGCGCGGAGAAAATCATGAACACAGCCATCTTGGAGTCCTTGAAAAGTTTGAAGGAATCGAGACCAAGCACTTCAGACAGCGATTTCTTGCCGTTTGACTTGTTGATTTTACACTCAGGCAATGAGAAAGCATAGAAGCCTAAAATTGCACCGAGTATGCCGCTTACGAGGAATTGGTTGGCATTGTTCTGGAAGCCTAACAAATCCACAGCCCACATGCTTGCAATGAAGCCCACGGTGCCGAATGTCCTGATTGGAGGATAGCTTTTCACGGTATCCATGCCATTGAGTTCCAAGGCGTTGTATGCAACCGAGTATGACAGCGACAGCGACGGCATATAGAATGCAATTGCTGTGAAATACAACGGGTACATCACTGACATCTGTGCTTCTGAGCCGGCGTTTATGCCGTACATGCCGAGAGAAATCATTGCAGCGGCAGAAATCAGATGGCAGATGCCATAGGTCTTTTGCGCTTGGATGAAACGGTCAGCGATGATGCCGACGATTGCGGGCATGAACAGCGATGCAATGCCCTGCGCCGAATAAAACAAGCCGATGCTGTCGGCGTGTCCGATTGTGGCGAGGTATGTTCCCATGCAGGTCAGGTATGCGCCCCATACCGCAAACTGCAGGAAATTCATGATTATTAATCGTCCTTTCATTTTTTTGATGAGTTTTTTGTGTGTATGTTTAACGTAATTTTTAGCATAAATGTTCCCATTGGCTTCCGATTGACATCAATCCGAAGCCGTTTTCTATGTAGTTGATGTGGTTCGGGTCGCCGTTTACTATGCGTCCAAAGGCGAGCAGTTTTTCTCCGAACTTTTCATAGTACTGTGCGTTGAGGTCAGCGAAATGTATGGAATCCACAGTCAGGAGCAGTTCTTTGTTGTTGTCTCCATGGAGCACAGTTTGGTACAGTTGAGATAGATGAGAGCCATATTCCTTCATCATGGCGTCGCTGAATGGTATGTTTTCGAGTTCTATCTCCGCCGATACATTGCTACGGTTTGTGATGACTTTGAGTTCAGCATCGAGGCCGTTGGATAGCATGGTCAGGGAATGGACGTATTTTGACTGGAGCAAAAAAGTCCGTTTTTCCGATAGTGGGGTGGGGGACTGGTCGCCCTCATTTCCATACGGTTTCCCGAGACGTCCTGTCACACAGATGACGTCGCCGGGCAGTGCTTTCATGTCCGAGGTGTGCTTGGTTAATAATTCTATGTTTCTTATGTATCTAAATTTCATGTTTTTCTGTGAGTTTTTTGTCAATTTCCTTGCGGATTGCCGTTGCTGTTGTATGTTCGTCGAAAATGATTACCGCCGCTGCTGGATACTTTTGGGTTATCGTTTGCATTGTTGGTGTGGCGGATGTTTCATTGTCTGTGATGATGATGTCGTAGTTTTTGAAGTATTCGGAGTCCAGTGGCTCGTTTTCATCGCCAATATGGATGCTTCGGTACTTGATTTTTGTTTTTGCAAGCGTTTCACTGACAAGTATGCCGGTGAAGCGGTTATTTGTGGCGACGAGGGCAGTGTGCCCCTGCCATGTGTATTGGGCGTTTTCTTCCGATGCAATTTCGCCGGCTTTGATGTATGGAACGTAGAAATTTATTGTTGTTCCTTTTCCAATGCCCGATACAAACCATATCTTTCCTCCCATGAGTTCCACGAGAGATTTGCAGATGCTCAGTCCGAGGACAGAGTATTTTACTGTTGTTTTTTTGACGTGTGGCGGAATTTCAGTTTCATTTACGGGCTTGAACATGTTTTTGTATGCCCCTTCTGGCACGCCAATGCCAGTGTCCGATACACAGAAAAGAAGTTCCGTGTCAGACCGAAGCGAACATTTCACAGTAATCTGCCCCGTGTTTGTGAATACGTATGCGTTGGCTATCAATATGTTAAGAATCCTTTTGAGTAGATGGACGTCGGTCTTTACTGTTTTTTGGTCGTGGCGGAGGTCTATTTCCCTTTGCAGGATTATGGGCTTTTTGAGAAGATAGAGGTTGCGGGTATTATGGTAGTCGCATACTTCATTGATGATTTTCTCGATGTTGCCTATTGAAAGTTTTATTTTTGTAATTCCTTTTGAGAGTGCGTCGCTGTCGATGAGGTCTTTTGTCAGTGAGTTTAGGAATTCTGACGAATGGACAAGTTGTTCAAGTGCGGTGTCCTTGCTTGAGTCGGATGCAGATTTGTCGCGCAAGATTGCGGTGTATTTCCTGATGTCTTCCATGTTTGAGACCATTTCGTTGCAGATGTTTGATATGGTCGTCAACTGCTGGCTGATGTTTTTCGATGATTGTTTGCGAGCCTCTTCAGTGGCTTGGTTTGCGAGTTCGAGTTGTTTTTTGTATTCCGCGAGCTCTTTTTGGAGTCCATGAAGTCGCGAGGTCTGTTCTCGTATGAATTTTTGGTTGTGTTTGGATAACTCGTTGTGCAGGTGTGCGTTTGTTACGTTTCGAGTTACGCAAACAAACCCCGTCGTTTTGTTTATCGAGGGGTCTATGATGCTCATGACTCGAGTGTCGAAATACACTTTGTTGCCTTTCTTGTGTTTGAGGACGAGGAGGTTCCTGAAATAGTTATGGCCGGGTTTTTCATTGTTTTTGTCGTATTCGGTGATAAGACGGACGGATTCAACGTCGTCGATGATATAGTATGGCATGTGTCCGACGAGTTCTTTCGGCTGGTAGCCGATAGCTTGTGTCACGTTGTCGGATACGTATGAAATTTTCCCCGAATGTTCAATTTCCCAGAAAATGTCGTCGTTGCAGAGTATGAGTTTGTTGTATTTGTCTTCGAGAAGTTTGAGTTGCCTTTCAGTGTCAAAATGTGTTATGCGTGCGGTAATCATCATGCCGATAAGCGATGCTGTTGCGGGAATGACGGCGAAAATGACTATTGCATGGTCTTTGGTAAACGATTCAGACTCATCAGAGCCGGCAAAGTGAATGCACAGAGCCATTATGACCTGTGCAATCAGGATAGTTGTGGCGATTATTGATATTGATTTGAATTTCACCCATTTGCGGCGGTCGTCGTGGAACAGTGCGCCGGATATTCCTGATGCTATGGTGTAGGTACATTCTGCAATCATGGATGCGGTTGGCATGGAGCCTGCGCTATGAATCAGGATATATCCCACAGTGGTAGTCAGAGCTGCCACGGTTGGTACTGTTCCAAAGAACAGCCCTGTGAGGCATAGCACCACAGTCCTAAAATCAAACGCGACAACCCCCAGCTGTATGTTGAAATGCATGAGCGCAATGGATATGCATCCAAGCCATACGCCTGTGGCGGCTTTGACCCAAAGGCGCGAAACGTCCTTGTTGCGCATGGCGTACACCTCGAAACTGATGCAAAAAACAATGAGCAACAGGAGGCTTGTCAGCACGTTTATGGGTATGGTTGAAGGCATGGGGTTGTCGTGTTTGCTTTTGTGGGTTTGTTTGAGAAATATCAATGAGATAAGCCCGTCCTAAACCTGCGGGAAGAAGTCCTTGTCGCTGTCAGACTCCACTTCAAACTTGAACACGGTCTTCTGGCAGTAGTTTTGTCCTGGGCGGAGGATTGTGTCCGGGAAGTTTGGTCTGTTCGGCGAGTCTGGGAAAAACTGAGTCTCGAAACAGCATGCGCTTTGGCGTGTCACGGGTTTGCCGGTTTTTGTGGTCAGGGTTCCGTCGAGCCAGTTTCCAGTGTAGAATTGCATGCCGGGCGATGTCGTGAAGACTTTCATGATGCGGCCGCTCTGCGGGTCTTCAACTTCGGCTGCGAGGTTCAGTTCTCCGTTTCCTTTTGAGTTGAGGACAAAGTTGTGGTCGTAGTAGAAGTCCTTGATTGTGTTAAGGCGACGGAACTGCTTGAAATCAAACACGGTGCCGTCCACAGGTGCGAGTACGCCAGTCGGGATGCAGTCATCGGTGATTTCGGTGATTGCATTGGCGTTGATGAGTATTGCGTAGTCGGCAATAGATGGTGTCTTGAAGTCGCCGCTGAGGTTGAAGTATGCGTGTTGTGTGAGGTTTACGGGTGTTGCCTTGTCTGTGGTCGCCTGGTAATGGATGGCGAGTTCATTCTGTTCCGTGATGCGGTATGTGACTGTTGCTGTGAGGTTTCCAGGGAAGTTTTCTTCACCGTCTGGACTGAAGTACTCAAATGTGATTTGTGCGCCGGTCTGCGGGTCGTCCTTGAAATCTTTGACGTCCCAGTCCCTTGTGCTGAAGCCGGTAGGTCCGCCGTGGAGGGAGTTCGGTCCGTCGTTGGGGTTGAGTTTATACTCGGTGCCGTCGAGCGTGAATTTTGCACCGCCAATCCTGTTTGCGTATCTGCCAGGTACAACTCCAATATAGGAGGCGTTGCGGAGGTATTCGTCGTAGTCTTTGAGTTCAACGACAACATTTTCAATCTTTCCGTTCTTGTCTGGGACGCGGATGCTTGTTACTGTTGCGCCGCGCCTGATGAATGAGGCTGTCATGCCTTTCTGGTTGCCGATGGTGTAGATTTCTACGCCTTTGGCGGCATCGTATGTTTCTTTTTTGATCATGTTTTGGTGTTTTATGTCTGTTATGATTTTTTTACTCTCAAAGATAGTGCAAAAAATGTTAATTGCAAAATTTTGTTTGTATTTTATTTTTTGAGACCATGCCGAACTTGTCGATTGGTTTGCCGTAGGGTGCAATGTAGCCCTTGAGCGGAGAGGGATAGATGGTCAGTGATTTGGCGAGCGAGCCTCCTGCACATAGTTCGAGTGCCTTGGCGAGCATGGGGTCTTCTTCGTTGTATGGTGCGTGTTGGTACACGTCGCCGATAGGGAAGTCGGGTACGAAGCCTTTCTTGAAGTTCATCTCGCCGTTTGCGTTTGTGCATGATGCCACGCATAGATATACCGCCCATTCATCGTATGGGATTCCGTCGGGGTCGTGCCCAATGTCAATGGTGTCGTTGATGAGGTAGTTCGATGTGAATTTGCCGTATGTCTGTTCGCCGATGATTGTCACCGGCATATATGGCATAAGACCCGAAATGAGTTCTTCACTCGCACTCGCTGTGTGCCTCGATGTAATAACGAACAGACGGTCGAGGTTTAGTTTCGTGTCTGTCTTGATGAATTTTGTGACGTTGTAGTCGCTGCCTAAAGTTTCTTTGTATTGTTGGTCGAGTATTGGGTTGAATGATTCTTTGATGAATACATCGCCGACATGACCGTCCGGCACGAGCATCGAGGCTATTGTTTCGAGGGTGCTGAGGTGCCCGCCGCCGTTTAGCCTGAGGTCGAGTATTAGCTCGTCAATATTTTGGGCTTTGAAGGATTCGATTGCGTCGATTACGGTCTGAGTTTTTTTTGTGAATGAATCGTAGAGAAGGTAGCCAATTTTTTTCTCGTTACGGTTGAAAACTGTTTTGAATAGCACTGGGTCGATATCCATGTGTTTTTTTGTGATTTCAGGAGACTCTTGGAGATCGTCGCCGTATGAGTATTCTTCCCTGCCGTTTATTATTGTCTTTTTTATTTTGCTGTAGGTGTATTTGGTGGTTGACCGTGAGAGAAGTTTGTTGTAGTTGTCGATGGTGAGTTGTTCACCGTTCACTTTATGGATGACGTCTCCGCGCTTCATGCCTGCTTCTTGTGCTGGGGAATTGTCATAGACATATTCCACGATTGCAATGACATTGTCTTGCCCGCTGTCGTCGAGATACAGTTGGTAGTTGAGGCCGTCGGTTGTGAATTCGTTGTTGAAACTGCCTTCAGTTTCTGTGTAGTCGTCCAATACTGCCGAAAACCTGTCGTCCGCGTGTCTGAAACTCTCGAAAAACTCTTGCGGCGTGTCGTACAGGGAGTATTGTATGCCATAATCCGGCACGTTTTCGTGCCATAGGTAGTATATCATTGATTGTTCATGGATGAATTTCCATATAGTGAAGTCCTTGTTTTTGTCTTGTTGTCCATAATCGCTTGCCATGCGGCGCGAAACAAGCACATCGTCGTCAGTCTCGTCGTAGGAGCATCCCGCCATGAGTAGCGTGGCGGCTATGTATGAAAGAATTATGATGTTTTTTGTGTTCATTTTTGCCTTTTTTGTTGGTTATTATCGTTGACAAAGGTAATATAATTTGGCGTATTTTGGCACTACTAATGTCAAAATTTATTCAAAATGATTATGCCGTTGTAGTTTTTTTAGTCATAATTGTTTGACAATTAGCCGATAAAGATGTGAACGAAAAAAAATGTAAAAAAAAATTCCAAAAAAATTTGTACGTGAATGAAAATCGTATTACCTTTGCAGCGCAAAAGGGAAAGATGATATCCCTTGTATGAAGTTCTTTGGAAGCGATGCAAATCAAATAAAACAATTATCTGCGGGAGTAGCTCAGTTGGTAGAGCACAACCTTGCCAAGGTTGGGGTCGCGAGTCCGAGTCTCGTCTCCCGCTCACAGGTCGCCCGGATGGCGGAATTGGTAGACGCGCAGGACTTAAAATCCTGTTGTCAGGAATGACAGTACCGGTTCGATGCCGGTTCCGGGTACAAAAAGAAAAGTAGGTTTGTTTTATGCGGGAGTAGCTCAGTTGGTAGAGCACAACCTTGCCAAGGTTGGGGTCGCGAGTCCGAGTCTCGTCTCCCGCTCGATGATATTTGATTTGTGGTTTTCGTCATGTCTGCATGGACAGTGTGACGGTTTTTTAATGCGGGAGTAGCTCAGTTGGTAGAGCACAACCTTGCCAAGGTTGGGGTCGCGAGTCCGAGTCTCGTCTCCCGCTCTTTATTTTGGCGGTCTCTAGCTCAGTTGGTAGAGCAACTGACTCTTAATCAGTGGGTCCAGGGTTCGATTCCCTGGAGACCGACTTTTTTTTTTACCTTTCATTTTTTTTTATTGTAGAATAGTTAATCTGTTATAGAAGATTTCTTTCCATTGTTACTTACACTTTGATTCTCAAGCATTATCTCTAAATGTTAGAAAAAAATTTTTGCAGATTGTGGCAAAATGTTAATTTTGCTAATTGAAAAAATTATTAACATTAATTATCCAAAATGAAAGCAACAAGATTGATTTTAGCTGCCTTTCTCGCTATGTGGACATACGCGGCAGGCGCGCAGGATTTCGATGACCTCGAATTTGAGATTGAAGACGACAGCGACAACGGCTTCCATTTCACTATGGATTTTGTCACCAAGAACGTGTGGCGTGGTGGGTTCGTTAGTAGTGCGGCATTCGAGCCAGAATTGTCGTATTCTATTGGCGGACTGAGAGTTGGCACTTGGGCAGCCTCGCCGTTCAATATGAACACCGACCCCTACAATGAACTTGATTTCTTCATCGAGTACAACTTCGGTGGCGGATTCGGTATGCAGGTTTATGACTATTGTTGGACATTGGAAGACGAAAACGGCAACCCTGTTTTCAACTATTTCGGTCCCTACAAGGACAACCACTTTTTGGAAGTCGGACTGATATACGACTGGAGCGAAGTGTGTGACAACTTGCCTATGTCGTTCAACATCAATACAATAGTGGCGGGCGCAAATCGCAAGGCTAACGACAAGCCGGGCTACACGACATATATGGAACTCGCTCTCGAGCCTTCGCTCAAAAATCTCGACATGTATCTTGCAGTCGGTGCGGCGATAGAGGACGAGGAGTCGCTGATGTTCTCGCGCAAGGGAGGGTTCAATGTCGTCAACCTCGATTTTGGCTTGAGCCATGACTTCAACATCAAGGACGTCGCCACACTTTCTGTAAATGGACATCTGATTTGTAACCCGACCGGCGTAGTGGATAAAGGTGAAGCTTACGTCCTGGGCGGTGTTTCAATTTCATTCTAACCAACATCATCACTAAAAAATGAAACAAAAACTTTTTGCTATCAGCATGTTGTCGGCTACAATGCTCTTTGGAGCTTGTGCCGGCAATTCTCAAAAAGCTGCCCAAAATCAGCCTGTAGAGACTGGCTGCACAAATCCTGTGATTTGGGCTGATGTGCCGGATCTTTCGATGATTCGTGTCGGCGACACCTATTACATGACCAGCACAACGATGCACATGAACCCCGGTGTGCCTGTCATGAAGTCGAAAGACCTTTCAAACTGGGAAATCGTCAGCTACTGCTATGACACTCTCGGAGACATGGACGAGACAACCCTCCAAAATGGCAAAAACACCTACGGCAAAGGCTCGTGGGCAAGTTGTATCCGTTATGTGGGCGGCAAGTACATCGTCAGCACGTTTGACCAGGTTACTGCAAAGACCTACATTTTCACGACCGACAACATCGAGGGCGGTAAGTGGGAACGCCACGAATTCAATCCGTCGCTCCATGACCATACACTCGTTTTCGAGGACGACGGCAAGGTCTTTATGATAAACGGAGGCGGCAAACTTTCAATCCGTGAAATCAAACCCGATTTGAGTGGCATTGTGGAAGGTTCGGAGAAAACTCTCATCGAAAACGCAGGTGCGCCCGCAGGCGACAAACTGATGCTCAATGCCGAAGGGTCGCAGATGTTCAAAATCAACGGCAAATATTATCTTTTCAATATTTGCTGGCCGAGGGGTGGTGTGAGGACTGTCGTATGTCACCGTGCCGACAATCTCTTTGGTCCATACGAGGGTAGGGTAGTCTTCCAGGACAAGGGCGTTGCTCAAGGCGGACTTGTTGATACTCCTGATGGCAGATGGTTCGCTTATCTGTTTGGTGACCGTGGCGGCGTTGGCAGGATACCGTTCCTCGTGCCAGTTGAATGGCAGGACGGATGGCCAGTGATTGGAGTTAATGGGAAAGTGCCTGACACCCTTGCTCTTCCCAAAAGCAAGGGCCTTATTCCTGGCATAGTTGACAGTGACGAATTTGATGGAGACAAGCCAAAACTCGTTTGGCAGTGGAACCACAATCCTGTCAATAGCCTTTGGTCTCTCTCGGAGCGCAAGGGTTTCCTCCGCCTCAAGATTGACCGCACCGACACTTCATTCACACAGAGCCGCAATATGCTCACACAGCGCACTTTCGGTCCTAAATGCGCCGGCTCCGTATGTCTCGACGCTTCAAAACTGAATGATGGTGATATTGCAGGCTTGTCTCTTCTGGCAGGTCAGTTTGCATACGTCGCAGTAAAGAAGGATGGAGACAAGAAACAAATTGTGATGGTTGACAATATGCCCGACCAGCCCGAACCCGGTTGGCCTCCAAAGAGCCATCCCGCCAAAGTGGTTGAGGCTGTGGATTATGAAGGTGACGTTGTTTATTTCAAGGCTGTTTGTGACTTCTCTCGCATTGCCGACGACAGCCAGATTGGAAGCCATGGCACAGACACTGCCCAGTTGTATTATTCCGCCGACGGCAAAGACTGGAAAGCGATTGGACACACGTTCAACATGGTATATAAACTCGACCATTTCATGGGTCAGCGTTTCGCACTGTTCAATTACTCAACAAAAAAAGTCGGCGGTTATGCCGACTTTGATTGGTTCAGGGTGGAGTAATAAACAGTTTTTAGAACTCTGTGGCGGTGGTATGAAGTGTTTTATCTCTTCATGACTTTGACACTCTGCAATGCCCCGCCAGCGTATGCTTTCAGAACATACATGCCGGATTCGAGGTTTGTCATGTTCACTTCCTTGCCGGTTCCAGAGAGTAACTTTTCGCCAGCGATTGTGTAGAGCGTGTATGACACGTTTTCGGATTCGCTGGCGATTTTTATGTAATCGCTTGTCGGGTTAGGATAAACATTCATTGAGATTGATGCTATGTTTTCCGACACTGCGGTGTTGGGGTTCTGGTTTCCGTTGTTGGGATCGTCTTCGGGATCTTCGCCAGTGTAAGTGTAGAGCGGAAGCGGCATTTCGATGCTGCCTGCGCTGTTTTTGTCGAATGGCGTCGAGCCGGAGAACGTTACGAGATCTTTTGCGCCGTCGGTTTTGCGTCCGAAAGACTGGTTTTTCTTGAGTGCGGGTGCGTCGAAATTGTCGAGGTAGATGTTTTCTCCATTCACAATGTCGCCAAGATCCACGGTGTTTTCTTTTTCTTCCTTGAGTGTGATGCCGAGGTGCAAAGCTCCGAGTTCAGGCTTGCCATCGGCAAAGAATACCAAGTGACCTTTTGCGGGGATTGTGGTGAGCTGGCTGTTGCCGCCCGGTATCTGGTACTGGTTTTTGGTGTTCAGTATGACATACATGCCCGCCATGTCGATGGCTTTGTCGGTGGAGTTGTAGAACTCTATCCAACCCGGGAAATGTCCTGTTTCGTCTGCGAGAGGACCTTGGTTGTTAGGCATAACCTCGTTGACATACAATCCTGCGATAGCCACAGTACGTTCGGGAATTGTAACGGGTGCAGCATCCTTTGTATAGAGTTTTATGACAACATCGTTGTTGATTGTGATGTCGATGGCGTCTTTGTAAATTCTCTGTTCGTTGCCGTCAGAACCCGTGACAATCCAGTAGTTAACGGCTTTGCCTTTTGGCAGTACTGCGCTGAGGTTGAGGTTAACTTTTGCAAAATATTTGCCGCTGATGTTTGCAGTCGATGGGCAGCCGTTCACGGAGAATTTAACATTGTTGATGTCGGCAGAAACCGTTACGGCGTAGCGGCTGTTGATGGAGAAATAGTCCCTCAGATGCTGTGAAACGTGTTTTGCGCGTTGTTCAAACCATTCATTGAGACCATTGATGTTGTTTTCCCATTGTGTAGGACCGCCCCACCAGCTGTTCATGAGATTTGGGTAATACTTTTGTGCGTGTTCAGCAAATTCTGTCCTCACAAGGTTAACGAGCGAGTCAGAAAATTCTTTGATTCTCGCATAGCGGAATGTGTGGTCGATATGATAGGAGAAACGCTGGAGGAATTTTGCTTTGAACTCTGTGTTTTCCAATAGCTTGCGCATCAAGAGATTACATCCATACGAAAAACCTAACGGATTGCTTGCTACACGTTCATCAAGGCAGCGTTTAACAGAGTTTTCGTCGGGCTGCTGTCCTCCATACACGTTACATGAATATTCTGTGCCGAACAATACCCAACGCCATTTTGTGTTTTTGCCACGGGCACGCCACCATTTGATGTTGTTATTTGGCCAGTCTTCGTTTCCGATGTAAATCTGTGCAATCCAATAGTCGATGAAATTGTCGATGTCCATTTCGGATGCAACCTTGTCGTAGTTTGTCTGGTTTGCAAGGCTGTTTTTCTCCACGAATGACATGAGGGTTTTGAAATCCTTGTCTGTTCCGTCGATAATTCCGATTTCGCTGTCGCCCTTGTATTCGAGGAGGTCAACGAGGTCGCTCTCTGGACCGTAATTTTCTTCCGCGAAGTGGTCTGACACCTTTTCACGCATGTTGTGCATTCCGAGGTATTCGCCGTTGAGGAAAACTGCAACAGGTTGTAAGGCTTGAACATCCACATCCATGCTTTCGCCGCAGATGCCTGTGATGAGTGCGTCACGGAGCATTGTGCCGCCGAAGTCGTTGCCGCCGTTGCGGAGGACGATTGACTTGAATTTGTCGATGTCTTTCTTGTCGAAGAACTTGTATCTCAGTCTGTTGTCACCATATTCCTTGCGAGCGATGATGCGGAGCGACTTCATTGCGTTTGTACGGCTGCATGTGCCTGTGATTTTCACACCTGCGTCCTGCGAGACTTGGAGAATCTGGTTTTTGTCGAAATACTCAAAGTGGACTGGGCGTTCCCAGTCCTGGTTCCAGTTTACTGGGTCGTCGGAACATTTGCCTGCCACACCGTTTGTGCCTTTGACGTAGATGCCTATCTTGTTATCATAGAAGTTTTTACGGTCGGTGACGAGCGACACCACCGGCAAGGTCATCTGTCGGCTGTTTATGAAGTAGGTCGCAGTAGCCACGCGGCTCGATTTGCATCCGCTGCTGACTGCAATTGCGCGTAGGGCGGACGTTTGGTTGATTTTGATTGCTGAAGTATATTTTTTTGACGATGTTGTGGGAATCGTGCCGTCGGTTGTGTAATAAATCACAGCTGATGGGTCGTCGCAGGTTATTGTCACGCTTTGTCCTGTTGTGAAGAAACCGGCGGTCGGTGATATTACGGGAGTTGAGCTGATGGCTTTCTGGTTGTTGTTTTTCTTGCCGGGTGTCGCAACATCAAACACGCCCCAAGCGTCATTGCCGTCAGTGAGGCGACCGTATGAAAAGTCATCGTAGAGCATGACAGTCTTTATCTGGTCGATGATGTTTTCGCTCGGGTCTGATAGTATCACATCTTCACCGCCGTCGCTCGAAAGTTTGAAGCCTGCGTTAAGTCCTGAGCTGTTGTCGTTACACAATACAACAACGTGGCCGCCAGGAATAATCACGGCGTCACAGTCAATGACATGCTTGCGCGGTTTCTTTGGATTGTCCGACAGGGCGTAGCCTTTGAGGTTAACGTCCGTGGAGCCTGCGTTATACAACTCCACCCAGTCACATGAATAGCCCTTGTATGAGAGGGTGTCAGTGCTTGTGCAAATCTCGTTGATTAAAATCTGTGATTGAGCCGCTGTTGCCGATAATGACAATACGGCTGCTGTTATTAGTCTTTTCATTGCAAAAGTTTTTGGTTGAATTTGGCTGCAAAGTAACTAAAAATCATCGAGACTGCGAAAAAATAATTGTTAAACAATCTT
Source organism: Bacteroidales bacterium (assembly GCA_017964465.1). Classification (GTDB taxonomy): domain Bacteria; phylum Bacteroidota; class Bacteroidia; order Bacteroidales; family UBA3824; genus UBA3824. Next base: position 16,010 of record JAGCRY010000104.1, read on the forward strand.
ATTCTTTACCAAGCAAACTCCTTGTGCGCCTTCAAAATCTTGGAATTGTCATGAATCACGCAGGCGGGTTGCCGAAGATTGTACGGTTCGTAGTCGTAGATGACGGCGCGGTGTTCACGGAGTGATGCCTGTGCGTCGATGAGCCGCTGATTGCTGCTGCCCATGAAGAGCAGGTCGGGATCTTTGAGGTTTTCGTCGAAGCGTCCGTCCACAAGCACGTCTATCCAGCCCAAAAGTTGTGACTGAACGGGGTTCTTGAGGATTTGTTCAACTGTGAAACCTGTGTAGCACCATATTGTCTTGTCGGTGTTTTTCTTGATCATTTTTGCCAATTCTGTGAATGCAATCGGCTGGTACATCGGGTCGCCGCCGGAGAATGTCACGTCGGACATCTCATTTGCGATGATGTGGGCGTAAATTTCGTTGATGTCGGTAGGCTTGCCGCCATTGAAATTCCATGTGTGGGGATTCTGGCAACCTTTGCACTGATGGTTGCAGCCGGCACAATACACAGATGTCCGAAAGCCAGGGCCGTCGGATGTAGTGTAGTCAATAATGTCCATTAATTGTATTGTCATCGCTCTTTTCAATAAATCAATAAAACAATAAAAGCAGTAAAAAAAATATCTTAAAAAGAATAAATGAGTAAATGATTTCCAATTTTCAATTTTCAACTGTCAACTGTCAATTTACTCATTTATTCGTTCTTCATTCTTCACTTAATTGGTTAGATGTTGTGAATCGTGCGGTCGTTGAGTTCGTGGAGTTTTGCGTTGTTCCAGCGGTCGGTGGTGCCTACGAGGTAGCCGGTGATGCGCTGGAGCTTGTCGATGTTGGTGCCGCCGCACTTGGGACAAGTCTTCAACTCCTTGTCAGCATTTTCATAGCCGCAGTCCATGCAGCGGTTGCGGTTGTGGTTGATTGAACCATAGCCCATATCGAGTTTGTCCATCATGTCAACCACGTTTGCAACGACAGCCGGATTGTGTGTTGCGTCGCCGTCAATCTCCACGTAGAAGATGTGACCGGCGCGTTCGAGGCAGTGATACGGCGCTTCAACCTGAGCCTTGTGCATTGCTGAACACTTGTAATAAACCGGCACGTGGCTCGAGTTCGTGTAGTATTCACGGTCTGTAACGCCCGGAATGATGCCGAATTCCTTCTTGTCCCTGCGGGTGAATGAACCGCTGAGGCCTTCCGCCGGAGTTGCCAACACGCTGTAATTGTGCCTGTATTGCTCCGAGAAATCGTTGCAGAGGTCACGCATGTGAGTTACAATTTTCAAGCCAAGTTGCTGAGCCTCTTCACTTTCGCCGTGATGCTTGCCAACGAGAGCTTTGAGACATTCTGCGAGTCCGATGAAGCCGATGGAGAGAGTACCCTGATTGATTGCTTCGCCCACAGGCTCGTTTGGTTTGAGTTCGTCGCTCGTGATCCACAGACGGCTCATAAGGAGCGGGAATTGCTTTGCAAGTGCTGTCTTCTGGAAGTTCATGCGCTCGTCGAGTTGCTTTGCGGCGATGTTCATCACGCGGTCGAGTTTCTCAAAGAAAGCGTTGATGCGAGCCTCCTTGTCTTCGATGCCCATGCACTCTATCGCCATACGGACGATGTTGATGGACGAGAACGAAAGGTTTCCACGGCCAATGGAAGTCTTTTTGCCATAGCGGTTTTCAAATACGCGGGTGCGGCAGCCCATAGTAGCCACTTCGTATTCATAACGCTTGGGATCATCGGGCGTCCACTTCTCGTGGTGGTTGTATGATGCATCGAGATTGAGGTAATTCGGGAAAAACCTCTTTGCCGTCACCTTGCAAGCCATCTGATAGAGGTCATAGTTCGGGTCTTCGGGCAGATAGTTCACGCCGCGTTTCTTCTTCCAAATCTGGATGGGGAATATTGCGGTTGAGCCGTTGCCGACACCTTCGTATGTGCTAACCAAAAGTTCGCGGATAATGCAGCGGCCTTCTGCGGAAGTGTCTGTGCCATAGTTAATTGACGAGAATACAACCTGATTTCCACCACGGCTGTGGATGGTGTTCATGTTGTGGATGAACGCCTCCATAGATTGATGGACGCGGTTGACGGTGCGGTTTATAGCGTGCTGCAATACACGGTCAGTGCCTTTGAGACCGTCGAGGGGACGGCTGATGAAATCTTCAATCTTGGCATCGTAAAGCGCGGAATAATCCTCGCCGTTGAGGTTTTCCAGAACCTTCACTTCCTCAATGAACGACGACCTAACGAATGGCGCGAGGTAGAAGTCAAACGCCGGAATTGCCTGGCCGCCATGCATTTCGTTCTGTGCGGTCTCCATGGAGATGCAGCCGAGGATGCTCGCGGTCTCGATGCGCTTTGCGGGGCGGCTTTCGCCGTGTCCTGCGCTGAACCCGTATTTCAATATCTTGTCAAGCGGGTGCTGAACGCACGTGAGGCTCTTTGTCGGATAGTAGTCCTTGTCGTGGATGTGGAGGTAGCCTTTCTTGACTGCTTCGCGCACCTCGGGCGAGAGGAGGTAGTCGTCCACAAACGGTTTTGTGGTCTCGCTTGCGAACTTCATCATCATGCCCGCCGGGGTGTCGGCGTTCATGTTGGCGTTCTCGCGGGTCACGTCGTTGCTCTTTGCCTCGATGATTTCCATGAAGACATTCTTTGTCTTCGCCTGTCGTGCGATGGATCTCTTGTCGCGGTAGGAGATGTACGCCCTTGCAACCTCCTTGCGCGGGCTTTTCATCAACTCCTTCTCCACTGCGTCCTGAATCTCCTCAACGGTCATCTGCTTCTTGCCGTTGTAGGCGATGCGGTCACAAATCTTGGCGATGAGTTTTTCGTCCTCGCCGAGTTCCGTCTGCAACATTGCTTTGCGTATGGCTGCGGCAATCTTCTCCTCATTGAAGCCGACTACCCTGCCGTCGCGCTTGATTACGGTCTGTATCATACCTGTCTCCCTGACTTTTGATGTGGTCAACTCAATTTGCTGTTCCATATTCTTCTACTCTTAATAAAAAATGACGTTAAATGGTTAGGTTTGCACTTACAAAGTAAAATAAAAATTACGAAAAACAAGACTTTTATGCAATTTTTTTTGAGGTATAAGTTACAGCGACCGTTTTTTTGTTGAAAACTTGTATTTCCTGTTGATTGTCTTATTGTTGCACGTGAAAAAAATCGTCACCTATTTTTTGCTAACTGATTTTGCCCAATGTTAAGTTTTTTGGCAAAAACGAAAATTTTAACATTTTCAACGTCAATTTTCGTCGGATTTGTCATTTTTCGCGTCGGATTTGTCGTCAGTTTTTTTCAGCAGACGCTTGACGGACTCGAGCTGTTCTTCGAGTTTGGAGAACTCGCGCTCAATGTCGCTGTGCTCAATTTCCTCCTTCTCGCGAACCTCATTAAGAGCATCGACAACAATACCAACTATCAGATTAGCAAGTATATACGCCGCCAATATCAGGAATGACACAATGTAAATCCATGCCAGAGGGCTGTACTCCATGAGCCCTGTCGTTATCGCCGTCCAGTCGTCGAAGGTCATCAGTTGTAACAGTGTCAGGAACGAGCGATGGAGACTTTCAAAATTTTCACTGAACGCACCGAACATCTCCACGCCGATGATGCCATATATATAATAAAGGAGTACGAAAAATAAACTTGCCCATGAAATCTGAGGCAGGGCGTATATCAAGGCGTGGAAGATTCTTTTCATGTTAGACGACCCCGAGACCACGCGCAGCAGCCTCAGCTCGCGCAGTATCCTTATCGCACGTGCGCCCACTACGCCCTCTATGCCCGTGAAGAAACTCAGCGACGAAACCACGGTGACTATCAGGTCGAACCAGTTCCAGCCGGCGTCTTCGCCTTTGAAAAAGGTTTTCACGGTCTTGCCACAGAATATCCTTATCAGGATTTCAATGACGAAAATGATGATGCTGACGTCACAGAATATGTTAAGCCAGCGTTCCAGGGCTGAATCGTCGGCGAGATAGGTCATTGCTCCGGCGGCTAAAGCGTTCAGTACAATCAAGATAGTTATGAAGGCCTCTCCGTAATGAGCCAATTTATGGCGTGAGCCGCTTCCTTTGATTGCCTCGCGCATCTCAATGTGCCGCTGGTGTTTCCCGAACTTGTCATAATAAACAAAATTTCCATCCTCACACATTATAATATTGTCACCATCGACAGACGAGAGCCTGCAATCGTGTTTCTTGAAGGTGCTGAGGAGCTTCCCGTCTGTGTCAAACGCTTTGTATCTGTCGTCCTGTTCGACAATCACAAAGTCATCGCCATGTCCGCAGACATGTCCTTCTATGCCATCGAGTACTTTGGTAAGATAGCCTTCGGAGTTGTAGATACGTATTTTGTCGTCTGACGTGTTGATGTATGATATTTTCATTTTTTTATGTGATGATGTGATCCATGTTGCAAAAATACAACATTCTCCGCAAACATTATAAAGAAAAATCAAATTTTTTTCATTACCTTTGCACCATCAAAAACATAATACGAATAAATTCTAATGGAAAACTATATTTTAAGTAACGGAGTGTCGATTCCGAAGATTGGTCTCGGCACCTGGCACAATACCGACGAGGAGACCGTGGAGGACACAATACTCAACGCCTTGAAGATTGGCTACACTCACATCGACACGGCGGCGGTCTATGGAAATGAAAAGTACATCGGCGACGCCATCATCAAAAGCGGTGTGCCGAGGGAGAATCTTTTCATCACGAGCAAGGTGTGGAAAACCGAATACGGTTATCAGAACACTTTGAGGGCTTTTGAAAAGACTATCAATGACTTGCAGGTCGATTATCTCGACTTGTATCTCATCCATTGGCCGTGTTCGCCTTCCAAACGTGAAGATTGGGCGGAAATTAACGCCGAGACGTGGCATGCGATTGAAGATTTATACAAGGCTCAGAAAATCAAGTCGATAGGAGTGAGCAATTTCTGGAATCACCACCTCGACGCACTTCTCAATATCGCCAACATTCCCCCGATGGTCAATCAGATTGAGCATCATCCCGGCTACCGTCAGCAGGAGGTCGTGGAATATTGCCGTCAAAACAACATCCTTGTCGAGGCATGGAGTCCGCTTGGACGCGGCATGGTTCTTCATGATCCCACCCTCACAAAAATTGCAGAGAAATACAATGCAACAGTGGCTCAGGTGTGTGTGGCATGGTGTCTCCAGGACGGAATCCTTCCGCTTCCTAAATCCACGCAGTTCGACCGCCTGAAATCCAACATCGAGGGCGTCAATTTGACTCTCAAACAGGAGGACATCGACATTATCAATGACATGAACCTCGGCAGCAGTTCGGGCAGCTATCCGGATGCCGTGGCGTTCTAAGGACACTTTATATAATATATATCATGAAAAAAATATTTCTCACAATCTTTGCCGCGCTCGTGATGATTTGTGGCGTGTCAGTTAATTCAAACGCGCAAAACGAGTTCTATGTTGGCACGTTGGGTCTTAATTTCGGTTTGGGATGTGGAACTGTAAACCATGCTGAGAACCACTGGAACAACATTTTCCTGCCCTCATTCAATTTCGCGGCAGACTATTCGTTCCTGCCAAACGTCATCAATTCCAACGGCTCGGTCAGCGGTGGCTTGTATTTTGGAATAGGAAGCGGTAGCCGCACCGAATACCAGTCTCTTCATAAAAGGGACGTAAAATTCAGCGACTTCTGTTGGCGCATAGGCACACGTGGAGCATTGCATTACACGTGGGTGCGCAATCTCGACACATACGCCGGTGTCGCTTTCGGCATGAAGCATCAGACCTACAAGCGCGACTATGTCGGTGAAAATGAAGTTCCGAAAAGGGACGAGACGGATTTTGACAGCTATGGTTTCGGTGGAGCACGCTACAAGTTCAACCAGAGCGTTGCAGTGTTCAGCGAGGTTGCCACAACCCACTATGCGTGGTTCCAGATTGGTGTGTCGGTAATGTTGCAGGTCAACTAATTCGTCAGAACAACACACCTGCGCCGATGAGCATACAACGCTGTCCATCAAGGAATTGACATCCCATGTCGAAGGCATAGCGAATACGCGCAAGCCTTCCAGTCTCAAAACCGATTCGTGGGGCGATTGTTGCCATTCCATATCCACAGACGTATCCTGCCGACATCATGAAGGTCGGCAGGATACGTTTTTTTTCTACTGGACGCACACGTATTTCTGCAGTGAGCGGGATGTTTATGCCGTCATGAAAAATGACTCCCGTGCCCATTCCTGTCGAAAAAAAGTTGTTGAAGTTATATAAGTGTGTGTAATGAATCTCAAATGTACTTCCGTCGCCTGTGATGAGGTCATACGCAAAAAGCCTGCCCGTGAACCAGCCGTCATCCGACTGGGCTTTTGAGGGCAGGCTGCTGAGTGCCGTTATAATTGCAAATAGTAGTAATAATCTTGTCATAATTGTTGAGCCGTAGAGGCTCGTGACTTTTTTATTTCACGACATTGCCGTTGAGTTTGAGCACATAGACATCGTTTGGCGCGGCGAGCGACATCTTGACAGTAATTGACTTGTTGAATATGCCGGTTTCGCCGTCTTCCGAAACATAGACAGTGGAGATTGTGCCGGTTTTGCCCGGGGCTACGGGTTCGCGTTTAAATGTCAGTTTTGTGCAGCCGCATGATGCCTCGGCATCGAGTATCATGACTGGTTTGTCGCCGGTATTGGTGAATGTAAACTCCACAAGGGTAGGAACTTTTTGTTTTACGTCTCCGAGATTTTGCTCCAAGGTTTCCCATTTGATAGTCGCCGCCTTGTTAGTGGAAAGTTCTGCTTTGCCAGAATTTCCGCCGCTGTTGGAATTGAAAATGTCTGTCCACTGCGCCGACGCGCTGTCAGCAATCATCATCATTATGGCTACAAATGCCAAATATAGTAATTTCTTCATGGTTGGTGTTTTTTTATGTTTTACTTAACGTCTTACACAATATTAGACGGAGATTTTTGGGAAAAGTGTATGAAAGATTACATAAAAAAAGTTAAAAAGATTTTTTTGTGGATACATAAAAATATTTGTAAATTTGGGGTTTGAAAAACTATGTATAAAAAACATTGACAAATGAAAAAGATATTCTACAATGTGGCGTTTGCCGCTGCAATGCTTCTGAGTGCATCGTGCGGCAGTAATTTCACTCAACAATCGCAGGACAACGACGCAGCAACAACCGTAAAAGCTCCCAAATACATATTCTATTTTGTGGGCGACGGCATGTCACAGCCGCAGATAACAATGGCTGAAAAGGCCATAAGCGAGCCTGGATTCCGTGAACAGTTCAACAAACAGACTTGCGGCATCTATAACCATGACGGAAGCGCATTGAATCTTCGCAAGTTCCCATGTGTGGGACTCGCCACCACAAATGCTGAAAACAGGTTCATCACTTGCTCCGCCGCTGCTGCAACTGCCTTAGCAACAGGACATAAGACCACCATCAACACTATTTCTATGAATGGCGACCGCACCGCAAACTATGAGTCAATCGCCGAGAAAGCTAAGAAAGCCGGCATGAAAGTCGGCGTTGTGACGAGCGTGAGCATTGACCATGCAACGCCCGCATGTTTCTATGCGCATGTTGAAGACCGCAATATGTATGAGTCCATTGCGCATTGGCTCTTGAAAAGCGATTTTGACTATTTCGGCGGCGGTTTCACGCGCTGGGACACCTACAAGGAAATGACCGAGAAACAGTTCATGGATTCTTTGAAAATTAAAGGCTACACAGTGACCACAACGCGCAAGGACTTCGACGCACTCAACGCTCAGTCAGGCAAGGTTTTGGCAACTGTCAACAAAATTACCACCCAGAAAATTGATGGCTCGTCTTTGCCATACAACATTGACCTTGATGTGTAGGCATCCGACGACGACCGCATTGTTTTGCGTGATTTCGTGAAGAAGGGCATCGAACTCCTCTATAATGAGGACAAGGGGTTCTTCCTCTTTACTGAGGGTGGCAAAATTGACTGGGCAGACCACGCAAACGACGCTGTATCAAATATTTATGAAACTCTCGCATTGGATGCCGCCATTGGAGTTGCTATGGAGTTCTATAGTCAGCATCCCGATGAGACGCTCATCGTCTTCACCGGTGACCACGAATGTGGCGGTTTGACGTTAGGTTTCGCAGGCACTCACTATGAATCGGCGTTCCAACTCATGCAAAATCAGGTAGTTTCGTTTGAGACTTTTGGACTGGAAATGAGGGAATACATGAAATCCAACCCAAAATTTGATGCTGTCCTCGCAAAATTACAAGAAAACTTTGGCATAGGCGGTGAAGGTGCTCTCAAACTTTCCGAATACGAAACCAAACGCCTCAAAGAGGCTTATCTTTTTGCCAAGGGCGACAAGTCGGTGAAACTCAGCGATGAAGAAAAACATCTGTTTTATGGTGGTTATGAGCCGCTTACAGTGACTACAACCCACATCATTGACAACAAGGCTGGTGTTGAATGGGCAAGTTACTCGCACACTGCTCTGCCAGTGCCGGTGTATTCGATGGGCTGCGGCTCAAATCAGATGGAAGGCTATTTTGACAATACCGACATACCGAACACGATGATGCGGCTCGCCAACCTCAAATAGATGAATAAGAACACCATATTTATAATAATTGTAGGATTCTTGATACTCGTTATGGCTTTTTTGCCGACGGGTTTCGAGAATCCTTCTTTGATTGACAACACTTTTTACGAGAAGGGAGAGGTCGTGGAGGTTGACAATTCAGAGTTACAGACCATTTCTGTTGTCACCATTGGTAACCAAAGACTCAAAATCAAGATACACGGTGGAAAGTTTGACGGCAATGTGTTCCCCGCTGAAAATATCCTGAACGGACAAAAAAACATTGACAAACTTTTTGTGCCGGGCGACTACGCGCTCACAGTCATCAAAACCGATGCCGCACACGACAAAGTTTTGACCGTGAAGGCTCAGGATTATTATCGCAGTGGTGTTGAATTAGTTTTGGCGGCGGTGTTTGTGATTGCGCTCATTGCTTTTGCGGGCAAGACGGGTTTGAAAGCCATTATGTCATTCATATTCACTGCGTTGTGCTTTTGGAAAGTGTTGCTGCCGATGTTTTTGAAAGGCGTATCTCCTGTGCCATTGGCTTTGGGCGTATCGTTTTTGACGGCTGCTGTGGTCATCCTGCTTGTGTCGGGTGTCGGGCGTAAAGGTTTGACGGCGATGTGTGGATGTTTTTGTGGCGTTGCTTTCACGGCTGTTGTGTCGTTGGTTTCGGCGCATTGGTTCAAGATTCCAGGCACGGTTCAGGATTACAGCGAGGCGTTGATTTATGGTGGTTTTTTTGACCTTGACTTGTCTGCGATATTCATTGCAACGGTGTTCATTTCGGCATCGGGCGCATTGATGGACGTTAGCACAGACATTGCAGCCTCCATCGATGAAATCCACTGCCGTCTGCCCGAACTTTCCACCAAGGAACTCATCAAATCAGGTTTCAAAATTGCACGTCCCGTCATTGGCTCCACCACGACAACGCTTCTTTTCGCCTATTCTGGAGGTTTCACATTCGCTTTCATGGCATTCATGAGCAAGGGTATGCCCTTTGTCTGCATCGTCAATTCAAACTACATCTCCGCCGAAATACTCCATACTGTCGTCGGCAGTTTGGGACTTGTTTTGACAGCGCCGCTCACGGCTGTTGTGGGCGGAATGATATATGGACGAAAAAAGTGATTTTTCACTGAAGTTTTCATTTTTTTTAACAAACAACAAACGTATAAAAACACTAACTTTGCCGTCGGATGACCGCCATAATAGCGGCAGTTTTTTTCACACAAAATTACCCTCAATTCTAAAATGAGCGACACCAACTACACCGACGAGGCGATAATGGCGATGTTTGCCGACGCGAAGACGCGCGAGGCGGCATTCAGGATTATTGTCAAACAATTTGGCGCACAGTTATACAGCCGCATCCGCACCATCGTGGGTGCACACGAGGAGACAGACGATGTGTTGCAAAACACGTTTATTAAGGCGTGGAGGTCGTTGGACAGATTCCGTTTTGAGTCCTCTCTCTATACGTGGCTATTCCGCATCGCCACAAACGAGGCTCTCACATTCGTAAGGCGCAGCAAAAAGTCGGTTTCGATGTCCCTCGATGATGATGAAATGAAGATTACCGTGCCCGGAAATGATATGGAAAGTAGCGAGACCGGCGACGAAATCGCTCAGAAGCTAAGGTCTGCCGTCCAGAGACTTCCAGAGAAACAAAAACTCGTCTTCACAATGAAGTATTATCAGGACATGAAATATGACGACATGGCGGGCATCCTGAAAACATCTGTTGGCGCTTTGAAGGCGTCATACCACTTCGCCGTAAAAAAGATTGAAAACTTTTTGTCAATTAATTAAACTAAATGTCGTTTAGGAAGTCAATAGTATATAGATGAATACATTAAAAAGACAATGGGCGAAACCAACAACATAGAATGTAAGATGACATTTGAAGTCCCCGACGGGTATTTTGACACGTTGGCGGATAACGTCATGCAGCGCATCGACTTCGAGGACAGGCAGCGCAAGGGCCGTCGTGTGAAGTTTATGCGGGCTTGCGGGCTGATGGCGGCTGTTGTGGCGGGCATTGCGATATTCCTGAATGTGGGACGCACGGAGCCGACTTTCTCCGACAGCCCACAGCAGATGTTTTCGCAGCAGTATGTCACGATTATGTCACAGCAATATTCTGACATCACTGTTATTGACTTTATCAATCAAAATACCAACGAATCCGAGGCAGAAATCAATGAAGCCGCCTCTGAATACGACATCGAACTTCTGTCTATGTACGCCTCGCCCGTAAATTTCATGTATTAATCTCATGTTGGACGTTTCTTTTAAATTTCCATTCAATGATGACGAGGAAAATTTTACTTATAATAACTCTATTAGCCATTGTTTGCGCTAAGTCGTTCTCGCAGGACAACGGACAGGCACAGCAGTCCCAGCCGACATGGGACCAGTGCAAAAACCGTTTCAAATGTGAGAAGGTGGCGTATATCACTTCCGAAATGAAATTCACAGTGGAGGAGGCTCAAAAGTTTTGGCCGCTCTACAATCAGTATGACGCAATTTTCGACAGCATCGGCGAGGCTCGCCGCAAAAATTATGGACGGAAGGAGTGCATGAAGAATTATGACAAGATGACCGAAGCAAAGGCAGGGGACATTATTGCCAAATCGTTTGAATACGACGACCTCGAACTCCAAACGCGCCGCCGCTACCATGAGGAGCTTTCAAAACTCTTCTCTCAAAAGCAAATACTTCTCTATTACCACCTCGAACATGAATTCCGCCGTCAGAAACTCTCTGACAATAAGCCTGTAGGCAATAGTTTCGGCAAGAGTTTCAAGGACAAGTAACAAAAAAATCGGTAATTATTTGGTATAATTGACGAGATTTTTTTATATATTTGCCGTTGGAAAAAACGATTGAGAAATGTTTATACCATTATTACATTACCGCACAAAATTCGAGATATACTCCACGTTGAGTGCCGAACAGTTTTCCAAGCACATGTATGATGCCGTCAAGGAAGACCTTGAAGACGCGTATATGAACCGTCGCTGGCGTCATAACTGCCAGTACGAGTTTTCAGGCACCAATTTCCGTTTTATATGGAACGGTTTTAACAGATTCAATGGCATCAAGTCATGCCAGCTCGAAATCGCCAAAGACCTCGGCCTCGTCACCATGAGCGCAAAATATGACTTTTCGGAAGTGTTTGTGCTGTGTGCGATATTCTCGTTGATACCTTTGTGTGATTTTTGGGGATTTGGGTCTCATAGGCTGTTATTGCTCCTGATAATTTGGACTGTGTATCTCGCCAATTTCATCATCTCGTATCTGAGGCTCAACACCTATTTCAAACGCATGGTGAAGGACACTTACATCGACTTCGACAAATCTTATCAAAAGAAACTCTTATAAACACGAACATAATGAACAAAAAACTCAATAATCTCCGCGTCGCCATGAAGGATTCGGGCGTTGCGGCGTATGTCATTTTCAATACCGACCCACATAACGATGAGTACATCCCACGCGAATACCACATCGCGGCTGCGCTCACAGGTTTCACCGGCGAAAACGCCACAGTAGTTGTCACACAGGACTTTGCGGGCGTATGGACTGACGGCAGGTTCTACATTTCGGGCGAAATGGAACTCAAAGGCACGGAAGTAACGCTCATGAAGACAGACGACAACCTCAAAGAGCCGCCCTACGCCACTTATATTGCCGAACATCTAAAGAAAGGCGACCGTGTGGGATGTGACGGTCAACTCGTCACCGACAAACAATATCAAAGGATTAAATCCATCCTCACGCCCAAGGGCATCATCGTCGATAATTCTGTGGATTTCACGTCAGTATTTTGGATAGATCGTCCAAAGCCTTCATTTTCAGACATCTACATTCTTGATGAAAAATATGCTGGCGAGTCTCCATCATCCAAAATCGCCAAACTCCGCAAGACCAATGGCAATGCATACCAAGTTTTGACGCGCCTCGATGAAATTGCATGGCTTCTCAATCTTCGCGCCGCCGACATTGATTTTTGTCCGTTGTTCAGGGCGTTCATGGTTGTAGGCGAAAAAGATGCCGTTCTGTTTGTTCACGACGGACGCATCAATGGAGACATAAAGGCTCACCTCGACCGCAGTGGCGTTTCTGTGAGAGGATATGACGACATCTACAATTATCTCCGTCAACTTCCCGACAATGCCACCGTAAACATTGACCACAAGACCGCCAATTCGTTCATTGTCAGCAATGTAAATCCAAAGTGTAAAATCACAGACGCCTCAAGCCCCGTCCAAAAGTCTAAGGCGATAAAGAACGAGACCGAACTCCGCAATATCCGTCAGGCTCTTATCAAAGACGGCGTTGCAATGGAGAAATTCTTCTACAAAATGGAGCAAAAACTCGCTAAAAATGAGCCACTTACCGAAATGTCGCTTGCAAAAATGCTATTGAAGGAGCGCGAGAAGGGCGAAGGTTTCATTTCGGAGAGTTTCGGTTGTATTTCTGCATTCAACGGACACGCCGCAATGCCGCATTACGCGCCCACAAACGAGAGCGACATCCCGGTTGACAGCACAGGCGTGTATCTTGTGGATTCTGGCGGTCAATATTATGAAGGCACAACGGACATCACGCGCACCATCGCCACGACGAAAGACGGACGTTTTTCCGACAAGTTTGCACTCGACTACACTCTTGTTTTGCAGGGACATATCGAACTTGCCACGGCTATCTTCCCGGAAGGTTCGTCGGGGTCGCGTTTGGACGTCCTTGCGCGTTTCTGCATGTGGAAATATGGTCGCGACTTCCAGCACGGTACTGGGCATGGAGTGGGGTATTGCCTCAACTGTCACGAAGGTCCTCACCGCATTTCGCCCGCCCACAATACTGTGGCACTTGTGCCGGGCATGATTGTCACCGATGAGCCGGGCATCTATATTGAAAATGAATACGGTATACGCACTGAAAACATCGTTCAAGTCGTCAAGTCTGAATATGAAGGCTTCTGCAAGTTTGATGTGCTGACGCTGTGCCATATCGACACCCGCCCAATCGTCCGCGAAATCCTCACGCAATCGCAGATAGATTTCGTGAACGACTATAACGAGCGCGTCTTCAATACTCTTTCGCCATATCTCGATGAGGAGGAAAGGGCATATCTGAGGGAAAGGACACAGAAAATCTAATATCCAACCCAATTCTTCAGTTTTCCAACCACTTCAGCCCTTTGGCTGTCGGAAAGCGTCCTGATGCGGGCGAGGTGGGAGCCGCCTTTTTGTACATAGACCTTCATGTTGGATTTCTTTGAGCAGTTGAGCCAGTGCGCAACGCCCGAAGAAGTCCAGGGGTCGTATTCTCCATATATAAAAAGGTGTGTCGGGTCGTTCTTTTTGAGGAATTTGCAGGTGGTTTTATAGGCTGTGTTGTCAAATTTCACATCACGCATGTCCTCAGGCACCATCACAGCCTTCAGGTAGTTTTCGGCGGTGGGGATTGAGCGGTTGTTTTTGCCAAGGCGGCGCGTGTCATAGCCATAATATCCAAGTTCGCGCATCGCCTGGTAATAGAATGGGAGATATGAACTCGGGCATGTGAAATAGTCGGGACCAACCTCAGTAACAAGGTATTGGAACCATTTCACGTCGTTGTCGTAGTTCTTTGGCATCTGCGAGAGCGGCCTGCCCCATTGCCACAATGAAAATTCAAGCTCCAAGACCTCATAGTCGTAGATTTGGTCTATAGGCAGGTTGAAATGGTAGTTGCGGTTGACGCAGAATGTGTCCAACATCTTCACGATGTTTGGTTTGCGGCGCATGTATTCGAGTTGGACAGCCTTCATCTTTTCGCGGTCTTCCTTTGTGCCGACTTTCTTGTTGAGGAACTTTTCATGGCGTCCGTCCTCTAATGCGCGGCTGATAGGCGCAACGTATGCCACGGAAGCATCAACATCGTCAGGATACGCCGCACGGTAGTATGTGCAGGTGCTGCCGCCCTTTGAAACGCCTGTGGAAACCCACTTTTTTGTGAACACCTTGCCCAAGGTCTGGCGGATGTTATGGAGGTCGTCGTTTTCATTACCAACGGTCATATAATTCCAGTCGCAGGGCTCAGGTGTGGATTCTTTGAAATAGCGATGCTCACAGAACACGACATTTGCGTTCATGAGTTCCGAGAGTTCCTCGTTGTATGAAGGTCTCACGGCATAGTCCGCGCTGTATCCTTCTGTTACCATCACCGTTGGACGGTCGGTGCCTTTAAGCCCAACAATGACACGCTGCTTGAATGTTCCGGCGGCGGGATTCTTGTGGTCAATTGGTTGAGTGATAAAGAGTTGGTATTTCTCCTTGAAGTTTCGGCTGTTCAGAGCCGTGATGTCGCTCACGCCCGGAAGCGTGGCGAGTTTTTTGAAGAAATCACTGTCCTGCGCCATTGCAGAAACGCTAATGGCAAGCATAAGGACGATTAGATATAGTTTTTTCATTATTCTACTGTTTTTTATGGTTATCCAATGCGCAAAGGTAATAAAAAAAACAATACGACATGGTTTCAAAGGCAATTTGAAGGATGAAATAATTAACAAGTGTTAAATTTTAATTTTATACGAAAAAAACTCAAAAAAAATTTGGAAGTGCTGAAACAATTATATATCTTTGCGTCAAGATAAAAAAGAAAGCATTTCATGTTGATTAGAAACTTGAATGTGGAAAATTTTTGAGTTAATAGTTTGATTTTAGGTTGTTATTTGTATTGGAATGCGTTGTGAAACGCATTCCTTTTTGGAAACTCAAAAAACTCATAAGACATATTTCCAATCAACGAAAAACGAAATATTTGATATGGAAATAATCATTTTTATTTTCATAGTTTTGTTAGGTTAATTAGTTTGTTTTAGGTTAATTTTTGGTTTTAGAGAGAGTTCGGAAGTTCCTTTCGAGCTCTCTTTTTTATAGATGCATTTTGTTTTGGGAAATGAAAAAAAATGTGTAATTTTGTATGAAAAATTTTTTTCATCATTCTCATTATGGCAACAAACGACTACTCCAGCCACTCAAAGAAGGATGTCTTTTCTGACAGCGATAACAACGACGCGCCACAAAGTGGTCAGGATGTGTGTGCCACAACGTCAGGCATCGATATTGATGGCATCATCGAAAAAAATCGCACCAACATGATTGTTCTCAAAGTCATCGTCATATTGTTCTCAATTGCCATACTATTTTTTGTTGGAATGTATGTCACAGACATTGCACCGAAGATCTGGGGCAAGATAATCGTTATAATCGTTTTTGTACTTCCTGCCTTGACTCTATCCTTGATGTGTGGTGATTTCTTTTACAAATTGTTCATCAAAATAGTTGTAAAGCAAATCGATGCAATCAAATATTACAGAATGAGGCGCAGAAAACCGAAGGCATTAAAAAAGGTTCTGACTTTTGACGTGCCAATTTATTCAAGCAGGAATGAGAATGTTACCAAAATTGAAATAGGAGACACGACAGTTACAGCCTCTCATTTCTGTTATACCCAAAAGGTAGGCGGCTACAGATACGGCAAAACTATAACGATTTGTCAAGGTAATTGTTATGCGGTAGATATAAAAAACAAATTGATACCCAATGGAATATGGCTTGTTAAAAATGGACACAAATATATAAAAAAAGGCATTTATTCGCGCAAATCAAAAGGGTTCATGATATATGCCGACACTGCCGATGCAATCAAAAACTGCTACACGAGTGACATCTGTGATATTGCAGAAAAAATATACAAAGCCGTCCGTACTCGTTTTGCCCTCTATTTTGAAAAAAACATTATGTATTATATTGATTTTAAGTCCGACGATGAATCTTTTGAAATGAAAGTGTTTGATTTCAACATTGAAAATTATTTGCGCCGCGACCTTGCAATACTCAACGACCGCATTGAGTTCTCAAAAATCCTCGCTTCCGCATAAAATATTTTTTGCCATTTGCGCAAATTGTACTAAATTGCAGTGCAAAAAAAACGACACTATGGCAACAAACGATTATTCCCGTCGCTCAAAGAAAGATGTCTTTTGGGGCGACGACAACAACAAAAGTAAGTCAAACGAACTTGATGAGCTAATCAAGGATGAGCAAAGAACATTGGAAGAAGACACAGAAACCAATGCGTCGGAACCTGTATGTGAGCCTGTTCCTGAACCTTTACCTGAAGAAAATTTTGATGAAGAAAATTTTGATGAAGAGGATTATGGCTATGAGGGCGAATATGATTCTACGAAAATCGCTGATGATGCTGTGCCATTTATGACCGCGCCGGGATGGAATGGTTTGGGTTATGTGCCTTCAGAGATTACAGATTATGCGCCAGACGAGATTCCGCCAGAAGAGCAATATGACGCACAGCCAATACCCATGTCAATTACCGTAAACAAATACACGCCTCAGCATCAGTCTGATACACGGGTTGACATCGACATTGAAAAGTTTTCGCGTGATTATGAAAGCCAAATCAACAAACTTATCATTCTAAAAATCGTAGCGTTAGTTGTTGTAATTAGCGCTGGCATTAGTGTTAGATTTTGGTTGCCGATACCACTATCCTTATGTATAATTGTTACGATAATTGGATGTAATATTGTTGGCAGTGTTGCTAAAAGATATTACGCCAAAATCATCAAAGAACTCGTCAAAAGATTCAAGGTGATTGATTTGTACTCGCGTAAAGTGGAAGACTCAAGCAAAAAAGTTTGCACAGACATATTTGATTTCCCAGAATATAATGCATACAATTGTGATTATTACCGAGAAGACCTTACGGTAATAAAACATGGCGATTCTACCATAAACGTTGCAGAACTTCTTGTTACCTACACCACTGGTTCTGGTAAAAGTTCCACAACACACACACTTTTCACCGGTGAATATTACACTTTCGCCATGCCAAAACCATACGCCGACGGTGTTTTGGTTTGCAATGGAGTGATGCCCATCGCAGAACCTGACCAATATTTCGACTCCAAATACCGTTTCTATGCAATCAACAAAAAAATGCCAAACAGCGACTTCGGACACATAACGTACATTATTGACAGAATTGCGGAGAAATATGGAAAGGATTTCGTGTTGTTTTTTGAAGATGGATTTGCCCACTTGATTGTTAAAACTCCTAATATCATGTTTTTCGACTTTGGATTTTGGGACTTTTCGGTGAAAGACAATTTGAAACGCGACGTAAAAAGGCTCGCCATGCGTGTGAAAATTGCAGAAATACTTTCAGAATAAGAAATTACAAACAATATGGCAACAAACGACTACACCAGCCACTCAAAAAAGGATGTCTTGTTTTCGGAAACGGAGAACAACGACATCGAGGACGATTTTGACGTGGAAAGGTTCATCAGGAAAAACGATTCCAAAATCAAAATAATAGTTACTATAAAAATAGTAATTCAGATTTTGGTTGTCGGATTGTTGGTGTGGTTATGTTGTATGGCACTGTTGAAGATGGATGTAATTACTTATGTAATAACAACAGCTATGAGTTGCTTTGTTATATTTCCACTCATTGACAAATTTTTTTCAGCCAGATATACAAGCTACATCGAGAATGTTGTCAAGTCGTTCAAAAAAATCAAATTGTACAGTCATAAAATTGAAGACGGTGCTGCGGGGTGGAAAAAAATAATTAACAGCCCAGGGAAAGCATATACAAAAGACTTTATGAAAATAGAAATCGACGATAAAATAGTAAAGGCTATGGATTTGGAAATATTGCTGCGAATAAGATACGGTAGCATGACATATTTTATCGGAGAGTATTACGCAATTTCATTTGGCAACAAAACTTTTGCAAACAACATGATGCTCACAAAGGGCAAATTTGAACACATCCAAAAAAGAGCTTACTATTTTCAACATAAAGGCTACACCATATACGCCTACAAAGAAGACAATATTAACGATTCAGACATGAACCGTGTATATGCTCTTGCCGACGAACTCCGCAACTACCTAAAAGACAAGCCGTTTATCATAAATTTTACGGGAGACAAAATATTGTTTATGTTGGCAACCAAAAATACAGACAATTTTCATTACGGCTTTTTTAATTACACCATCACCGACCGCCTCCGCCGCGACATTACTGCACTCAAACACAGAATCCAAATTGCCGAAATCCTCGCCTCTGCATAAAATAATTTTGGCAATTTGCATAAATTGTATTAAATTGCAGTGCTAAAAAATTACAACAACTATGGCAAAGAACGACTATTCTCGCCGCTCTAAGAAAGATGTCTTTTGGGGCGACGAAACCACGACAACACCATACGACACTCTGTCCGAAAACTCTGAAACGGTAAATGATGACACAGAGGATGATTTTGACGTGGAGAAGTTCATCAGGGAAAACGACTCCAAAATCACAACAACAGTTACAGCCAAAATAGTAACACAAATTTTAGCAATCGGATCGATACCGATGCTGTGGAAATTGTGGATAATGTGGGTAAAGTATATATATGTTTTTGATGGAGTTTTGTTTTTAATAATAATATTTGGGGGCAGTTATGCTGTCTTTTCAATTGCTGAAAAAATTTTTTCAAACAAATATACAGTCTACATTGAGAGGGCTGCCAAGTCCTTCAAAAAAATCAAACTTTACAGACATAAAATCGAAGGCGGTGCGGCGTGGAAGGATGTTTTTTATGTAACGTCATTGGAGAATATGCACACAGAGGACCTCACAAGAATCGAAATCGGCGACACAATCGTAAAGGCTTTGGAAGTGGATCTCCAAAATAAAGACGGAAAATCAATAAGCCATTATTTCTATGGTGTATATTATGAAGTCGATTTAGGCGACAGGGCATTTGCTGACAACGTAATGCTTGTTTACGGCTACATACAATATGTCAAAGAAAGACCTTATATTAAGGACTCAGAATGTTTCACCATATATGCCTTCAAAGAGGATGATGTTGTCAATTCTGATATGAACCGGGTTTATAACCTTGCCCAAAACCTTCTCAACCACCTAAATAATTCTTTTATAATAAATTTTAAAAACGGCAAAATGTATTTCATCATACGCCAACCAAACATAGTCAAATTCAACTACAATGTTTTTGACTACACCATCAAAGACCGCCTCCGTCGCGACATCAACGAACTCCAAAACAGAATAAAGATTGCCGAAATCCTCGCTTCTGCATAATTTTTTTGGCAATTTGCGCAAATTGTATTAAATTGCAGTGCAAAAAAAATCCAACACCTATGGCAAAGAACGACTATTCGCGCCGCTCCTCAAAGGATGTCTTTTGGGGCGACGACAACAACAATAAAAACAGCAGCAAGTCTGACGAACTTGAAGAACTATTCAGACAGTCTGAGGCATTGGAGCAACAAAAGGAACCAACTCCCACGCCCCACGAACCGGCGTATGAACCGTCGTATGAGCAATCGTATGAACCGTCGTATGAACCGTCGTATGAACCCGAAATCAAAGAAGAAGTCGAAGTTGACAATCCTGATTTTGACTATGATTCGATAGTTGTCAATGAACCCGAAACAGAGACTCCGCCGCCATACGAACCGGAAAACATTACGCCGCCGCAAAACGAACCGAGCAACATAACGCCGCCGCCATACATTCCGCCGCAACCCCAATCGACCACTCCTCAGCCCACAAAGAAAAGAGAGGACGCATTGGAAGGCTTTGACGTGGAAAATTTCATCAAGGACAATAGTTCCAGCTTCTCCATGACAATCTTTGCCAAAGTGGTTTCAGAAATTCTTTGTGCGCATCTTATGTTGAAGTGGGTGTTCAATACGCCCTACTTATGGTGGA
Source organism: Bacteroidales bacterium (assembly GCA_017964465.1). GTDB lineage: Bacteria > Bacteroidota > Bacteroidia > Bacteroidales > UBA3824 > UBA3824. The sequence continues at coordinate 36,430 of JAGCRY010000104.1, forward strand.
TTATTTTCGTAGTAGCATTAACTATAGTTCACGTGTTAAAATTCATATTCCAGCGTAGATACACCAACTATGTCAATCTTGCCATCAAACAAATCAAAAAGGTAAAAAAACTCAACAGAACTCCTACAAAAGTCATGTACAGGGGATCGCTTTTGGACTTTCCATACAGCAACGTGTACACTAACAATGAAGACGAAATAGTAATCGAAACTGACGAAACCAAGGTAGTTTCGTGCGAAATGAGGTTCACCAGAAAAGTCAACAAAAACGACACCGAAACTCTTCTAAATTGCGAGTTTTACAAAGCCGACATGGAAGGGCGTACACCATTTGCCGACAACATCACTCTTATGAAGGGCAATATGCCATTTATAAAAACAAAAAAATACTTCTGCGAAGTATCGCAATATGTTCTGTATTACGACGACGAACAGAATCTAAATGAATGTAACATCCCACGCGTCTGCGCCATCGCCGACCATATTGCGGCATACCTCGACAACAAGGAATTCGCAATGCATTTCAACACAGATACAATCACCCTTGCCTTGCCAATCGAAAATCTGGAAAAATTTGACTACGGCATCTTTGACTACACCATCGAAGACCGCATCCGACGCGACGTCACTGCAATCGCCGACAGGGTTTGCTTGTCGGATATGTTGGCGGAAAATTGAAAAGAGTTTTAATATAAACTTAATCAAAAAAAACTTGCAAACACCATTATTTATATGTATCTTTGCCCCGTTGCAAAAAAACATATTAAAACAACATTAAAATGGCAAGACCTGCAAACAACAAACATCTTATTATTCTCCTCGCGCTCGTTGCGTGAGGGGGAGGACAGTCGTATGCAGGCGACGGCGGAAACAAACCGACGACAACGGCAACAACAGAAACCCTTCCCCATCTAAGGAACAAAATCCAAGGGGGAAGGGCTTTTGTTATTATTTGTAATACATTGTAAATCAACATCATAACACTATGGACAACAACAGAGTCTATATCTTCGACACCACCCTCCGCGACGGCGAGCAGGTGCCCGGCTGCCAACTCAACACCGTGGAAAAGATTCAGGTGGCTAAGCAGTTGGAACTCCTCGGCGTTGACATCATCGAGGCGGGCTTCCCAATATCGAGTCCGGGCGACTTCAAGTCGGTAGTAGAAATCGGCAAAGCGACCACACGACCCATCATCTGCGCCCTCACAAGGGCTGTGGAAAAAGACATTGATGTAGCAAACGAAGCGCTTCAAGGCATCCCAATGGAACGCCGCCGCATCCACACCGGCATCGGCACGTCGGATTCGCACATCAAATACAAGTTCAATTCTAACCGCGAGGAAATCATCGAGCGTGCCATCCACGCCGTGCAGTACGCCCGCAAATACGTCAACGACGTTGAGTTTTACGCTGAAGACGCGGGACGCACTGACAATGAGTACCTTGCGCGTGTTGTGGAGGCTGTCATCAAGGCGGGTGCCACCGTTGTCAACATTCCCGACACCAACGGCTACTGCC
>JAGCRY010000105.1 GCA_017964465.1 Bacteroidales bacterium
CATAAAGTCGCAGAAATTCTTCATCAGGATGTTGGCGGTGTTTTTGGCGCGAGTGAGACCCGCCTCAACGAGCGCAAATCCCGGCTGCATCCAAAACACCAACATCGCACCCAACAACACCCACAGGGTGTCCAATCCGTTTACAAAATCCTTCGCCTCCTCCACTACCGGAGGTATATCTAATAAAATGCTTGCCATAATATTTTTCTTTTAATTGACAATTGACAGTTGATAATTGACAATTATATCCATTGCCAACTGTTAATTGTCCATTGTTAATTGTCAATTGTCCATTACTTCTTGTCCCTCAGCACAGTGTCGCCATGTTCGCCGGTGCGGATAGACCAACAGTCGATGACATCACTGAGGAAGATGCGACCGTCGCCGATTTCGCCGGTGTTGGCGGTTTTGAGGATTACATTGATTGTCGGCTCTACGAATACGTCGCGACAAATGATTGTGAGAGCCACACGTTCGATTATGTCGGTGTTGTAGGCAACGCCACGGTAGATGCGCTCCTGACGTGACTGACCAATGCCGTGTACATCGTGGTATTCAAACCAGTTGATGTCGGAGTCCAACAAGGCAGCCTTCACCTCGTCAAACTTGGTCTTCCTGATGATTGCTTCAATCCTTTTCATTTTAGTACGAATTTTACTTATTGGATATACGTGTGATACGTATTTGACTATTTTTAATGATTACTTTACATCAAAGGCACAAAAAATCAGAAACTGAAATTGACTCCGCCTACAAAATACGCCTCTCCGTGTTCGCCCAAGCCTGTCGGATTGCAGATGACGGCGATGGAAGGCGTTACGGTGCAGAAGTTTTTGAGATTGTAGGATTTCGACATATCAAACTTCAATTCTGCGAAGTTGAAGCCGTCTTTGCGAGTGTACATCAGTGATTCTTCGTTTTCGATTGCTGCGCCGACCGTGAATCCCAAGTCGAGACCACATTCCAACGACGGAGCGTAACAAATCTCGATGTAGGAAGAGTGACCTTGGCTGTCGTCTGCCTTGCGGTTAGCGCCCGCGAGCATCACGTTGTAGGAGATTGAGAGCGGCACTTCGGTCTTCTCCGAGAAGTCGTAACCCGCGCCAAGTTCGAGGTAGTGGTAGGTCTTGTAGGGTCCGAAGTACTCAAACTTGTCCTGCGTCCAACTGTAATCCGTCAGCGACAAGAACGCGCCACCAATCGAGTAACTTGCGTAGAAGTCGAGTTCGGTGTAGTCGTCCTTACCAATTGCGGAAATTGCGGCGACACCCGCCGTGAAACCACCAGCCGAAAATTCAGCGTCACCCATAAAGGAAAGTCCGGCGCAATTGCCGCCACGCCAAATATCGTTGGTGAACAGACCTGCGTCAAATGTGAACGGGCATCCATCGCCCTCTGTCTCTTGTGCCATTGCACCTGTTGCCATCAACATCGCGGCAACCATAATTCCAAAAGATTTCATATCCCTTTCATTTTTGATTAATAATTCTGATTACGGTGCAAATGTAAAAGGGATTTCAGACCCCTGCAAGCGTTGCAGCGGTCATTAAGCGTAAAACGTACACCAAACACGTGTTAAACGTAAACCGGCTATAATAGAAAAACGTATGCGCCCCTTCACGACAGACAACGAAGGGGCTAAAAGTCAATTATTATTGAAATTGTTGTTGTTCATCCGCCAAATATTCTGTATATGTTCGTCGTCATCGTCGTCCTTACCATCCCTCTTCTTGCCATATCGAAACAACAATGCGGCAATAATCAGGAAACAACCCATCATATACACTTCAAAACAAAGGCACACGACTCCTGCGACCAATAGAATTGCAGCAACTATTTTTTTAGTTTTTTCCATAATCAACCCCGCAAAATGAAATACTACTTTAAATTAGTTGCGATCCACTCCCCCATCTTTCTTAACGCCATTCCACGATGCGAAATGCCATTTTTCTCTTCCGCCGACATTTCCGCCATTGTAACGGCAAATCCATCGGGCTGAAAAATCGGGTCGTAACCAAAACCACCATTGCCGTGCTTTTCGGTGGTGATGATGCCATTGACAAAACCCTCAAAATGATGCACCACGCCATCTACTACCAACACAACTTCAGTGTGGAATCTTGCGCGGCGGTTGTCATTGCCATCGAGGGCGGCAAGAAGTTTTGCCATATTGTCGGCGGGATTCTTCTGAGGACCGGCATAACGCGCCGAATACACTCCGGGCGCACCGCCAAGCGCATCGACCTCCAATCCCGTATCGTCCGAAAAACAATTGCGGTGATACTTGTTCCAAAGATACAACGCCTTCTCCTCGGCGTTTTCGCTGATGGTCTCGTGCGTCTCGGGCAGGTCGTCGTGACAATCAATGTCGGCGAGGGAAAGAATTTTGTGATTAACGATAATTCCCTGTGCCTCGGAGAGTTTACCTGTATTGTTTGTAGCAAAAATTAAATCCATATTATTTTCTCTTTTTTACCTTGATTTCAAATTCTTTTGTTACCTTGCAGCCAACGTTGTCAATGACGGTTGCAGTGTGCTTGCCGGGCTTGATGCCGTATGCCTTGGGCTTTTCCCAAATCTCGTCGCGGTCGGTGATTTGGTATTCGTAAGGCGGCACACCGCCGTATGCACGGATGTTGTAAGTGGCGTCGCCCGATTCGGGCGCGGCGGCGTCGGTGGTTTCGAGCGTCATTTCGAGAGCCTTGTCGGGTTCGTTGACAATCGCCTGACCGTCCATCGTGCAACCCTCTGAATCGCTGACACTCAAAGTGTAATGACCGGCGGAAATGTTTTCACGGATAAGGGAAGTATTGCCATCGTTCCATGAATACTTGTAAGGCGGCTTGCCGTTGGTGATTTCTGCCGTCAATGCACCCATATTGCGACCCTTGCACGGCGAATTTTTGGCGGAAATGTCGATGGTGATGCCATCTTCGGGTTCTGATACCAATACGGTTTCAATGACAGAACATCCATTATTGTCGGTTACTTGAACATTATAACTGCCCGCTTTAAGGTTTTCATTTACAAATGGTTTGTTCTTGTTATTGATAGTAAGGCTATAAGGTGGAATACCACCCATCGCTTCAATTTTGATTGCGCCATTGGAGCCACCCTTGCAGGAAATGTCGGTTACATCGGCTGTAAATTTCAAGATGCTCGCGGGCGCGGTGACGGTGTAGGTCTGTTTTGTGCCGCAGTTGTTGGCGTCGGTGATTGTAACATAATAATTTCCAGGCTTCAAACCCGAAATTGCCTTGGAATCCTCGCCGTTTGACCACTCAAACTTATAGCCCGGCGTACCGCCCGACACTTCAAGTTCAATGCTGCCCGTCGTGCTGCCTGAACACTTCACGTGATGGACATTAGCCTCTACCTCAATACGCGACGACGGCTGTTTGACCTCTGCCTTGCGCACAAGTTCACAGCCCCATTTGTCGGCGACCTTCATTGTGTAAGTGCCTGCGCGGACATTTTCAACGACACGCTCCACAGGTTGGTCGTCCATCCAAAATTTGTAAGGCTCGTCGCCGCCGTTCACATCAAAGGTAATAGCACCACGCGCTTGGTCATAACAAATCGAATGATCCACCTTTGGCGACATTGTGAGCGGGATTTGGGGCGACAAAACCTCCACAGAATCCCAAACGAAACATCTATTGGCATCACGGACAATGCAACCATAAACGCCGCTGCCACGGTTTGTAAGTTCGGGGGCTTCGGTGTCGTCCGACCACACTATATAATAAGGAGTCGTGCCGCCGCTAACAACTGCGCGGAGATTGGCGTCATTGGCACCATAACAATGAATATCATTATAATCAATGTGCATATCAAGGCGAGCGTCGGGTTCGTCGATGGTGATTGACTTGGTGTCGGTGTTGCCCTTGCAATCCGTGACGGTAACAGTATAAGTGCCGGCGGCAAGGCTGTCCAACTTCTTGCCTTTCTTGCCGTTAGACCATTTGTAGGTGTAATCTGGCGTTCCACCATTGACAACAACATTGATACTGCCCGTGTGGTCGCCCTTGCATTTCACATCCTCTTTTTCCAACGTAACTTCCATTGGCTGACGGTATTGATACCGCACAAAAAGCACATTGCCCAGCGCATCCGCCTCAACCTCAACAACCGCAATGCCGCCTTTCTTGGCAAACCAACGGTAATAGACTGATTTTGTGCGGCTTCCAAACTCCGGTGCAGGTCGCCAGCCCATAAGATGCGAATTTTTATAAGCGACAATTCTTTTGGAAACCACATTTTTCTCGCGGATTGCGGTATAGGTGTCGATGGGAGTTTTTATGGTCAACACAGTGTCAAAAACTGATACATTGCTCATATCCAAATCAATACGCACAGAATCAGCAAACTGTTGAAGTCCATAACTCGACACAAATTTCTTGCTGATTGAATCGCTTGTGACGCGCCCCTTCATAATCGGGAACTTATAAACAACCAAATCCGTCGGGAAAACGAGCACAACGGCGGCTTTCAAACCGAGATAGTCATTAATGATGCCCTGCATACGCACCTTTGACGAGTCCATCGTGCGAAACTCCATGTTTTTCTTTGTTTGGAAACGGACGAGTTCGGAGTTTGGGAACAAGTTACCGTAACGACTGCGGTTTTTATTGTAGAAGCGCACCGTGTCGTAAGTATCAGGCTTATAGGATGATAAATCCCAATTCTTATTATCAAGGTCACCAAGGCGTAGTTCGCCCTTGTTAAATTTTTTGACGGCATAGATATAGCCGTCGCCCGCCCCCGCCATATCGGAGAAGTCGATTATAAAACTCGAATCCAACTGCGCCGCCGCCGTCAATGTAACCAAGACCGCCGCCAATAACGCCAAAATCTTTCTTAGAACCATATCTTTGGGTATCAATTCACAATGCGAAATAAGCAAAAATTTTGATAAAAATACCCATTCGCAAGCAAAATATAAAAAAAAGACAAAAAAAATTTTAGTATTCCACAAAAAAGAATAATATTTGTACCGTATTCTGAAGTGAAAATTATGAATTCATAACAATTAAAAAAATGCGCAGTATATTTATAGCGGCCGCGATTTTGGCAGCGACGATGGTTGTAAGCCCGTCGGCGGCTCAAAACAAAAAGGTGGACGCCGCCCTCACCTACTACAACAGCGGCGAATACACAAAATGTCGGGATATGCTCATCAAGTACCTCCCGAAAGTGAAAGACCGACCCACAAAGGGGCAGGTGGCGTTTTATTTGGGCGAATGTAGCCGACATTTGAGCGACTCACGCAACGCGATGAAATACTACCGTCAGGCTGTGCAAGCCAAGTACACCAACCCTTTGGCAACGCTCTATCTTGCCGACGCGCTCAAAATGCGTGGCAACTACGAGGACGCATCGGCTCAATACAGTGCCTACCACGACCTCGCGCCGCAGGATCCGAGAGGCGAACAAGGCGTGCAGGACTGTGAAAACGCACTCAAATGGATGAAAACTCCAACAAGGCACATCGTATTCCCGGCGCGTTGGCTCAATGACAAGGAAGCCGACTTCGCTCCATGTTTCGGCACCGACACCACAACAATCTACTTCACATCGGCGCGTGAATCAGCCACTGGAAACGACAAAAACGCAAATTCCGGCACATACTACACCGACATCTACGTCTCCGAAAAGGACAAGAAGGGCAAATGGTCGATTCCCGTACCAATCCAAGGCGCTGTGAACACTCCATTCGACGAAGGCTCGCCTTTTGTGACCGCAGACGGCAACACAATGTACTACACCTCATGCAAGAACCTCAAAAACCAGCAACTCGGCTGCAGAATCTACATGAGCACTTTGGAAGACAACCTATGGAGCAATCCTGAAGAGGTCGTCCTTTTCTCTGACAGCACAATATCATTGGGACATCCGAGCCTCAGCCCCGACGGAAGGACGCTCTATTTCTCGTCCGACGCACCGGGCGGACAGGGCGGCAGAGACATCTGGAAGGCGACTAAAGAAGGTAAAAATTCATGGTCAACGCCTGTCAACCTCGGACCCGACGTGAACACAAAAGAAGACGAAGTATACCCCTTCGCTGCCGACAAGGGCGTCCTGTTCTTCTCCTCAAACGGTCGCGGCGGCATGGGCGGTCTCGACGTTTTCCGCTCATTCACAAAGGACGGCAAGACCAACACTGTCAACCTCCGTTACCCGTTGAACTCTTCAGGTGATGATTTTGGCATCCATTTCAACAACGACCTCAAACGCGGCTACCTCGCCTCAAACCGTGAAGGCTCGCGTGGAGACGACATCTATGGATTTTTCCTGCCACCCATCGAGGTATCAATCGAAGGCATCTGCAAAAACGAAGAAAACGGCATAGCCATCAACGACGCCGAAGTGCAAATGACTGGCACCGACGGCACACAACTCACCGGCAAGACCAACGGCGCAGGTAAATTCACATTCAAACTCAGTGAAAACACTGATTATATGTTCGTTGCATCTCACAAAGGCTATCTCAAAGGCATCAGCAAGGAGACCACCAAAGGCCTCACTGAAAACACCATCCTCCATACCGAAATTCTCCTGACACCGCTCGTTCAGGTTGTGGAACTCGAAAACATCGAATACGACTTCAACAAGGCAAACCTCCGCGAAGAATCAAAGATTTCGCTTAACGTATTGGTTGAAGTTTTGGAAGTCAACGACAACATTACCATTGAGTTGCGTGCAAACACCGACTTCCGTGGTTCCGAGGAGGACAACATGAAACTCTCTGAGGAACGTGCGAAATCCGTTGTTGAATACCTCATCTCCAAAGGCATCAGCCCCGACCGCCTCACATCACGCGGCATGGGCGAAAGCAACCCTGTGACAGTATCTGCAAAGACCGCCGCAAAATATCCATTCTTGAAGGAAGGCGACGTCTTGACCGAAAAGTTCATCAACGCCCTGCCCAACAATCAGGACAAGGAAATCTGCCATCAGTTGAACCGCCGCACGGAGTTTGCAATCACACGCACCGACTTCAACGAAACCGGCATACCATTCGGAGAATAATTTTTTGATTATGATAGACCAAAAATTCATAGACTTCATCAAGCAGCACCACGTGCTGACCCTCGCCTCTGCAGCGGGGAGTCAGCCGTATTGCTGCAACTGTTTCTACGCATACGACGAGGAGCGTGGCATTTTCATCGTCAAGACCCATGAAGACACGCGCCACACACAGGAAATCACCCAAAATCCCCGCGTATCGGCTTCCATAGTGTTGGAGACCGAAGAAATCGGCAAAATTCAAGGCCTCCAATTCACCGGAGAAGCGGTTTTTTACGACGGCGACGCGCTCCACAATGCCACAAAGACATACCTCAAACGCTTCCCATACGCAATAATGACAATGGGCAAAATCCTTGTCATCGAGCCTGACTACATGAAACTAACCGACAACAGATTTGGCTTCGGCAAAAAACTTATATGGGACAAAGCAAATAAATAATAAAATTTTAGCATTAATTAACAAAAAAAACATTACCTTTGCGGCAAAATTAAAATTGTAATTGCTAACAATAGAAAAGAAAACTAATACAATAAAACACTATGAAACTAATATCAAAATCTACGGCAGCAGCGATTTCGGCTTCTGCATTGCTCCTGTTGCAGGCATGCGGCGGCAGCACCACCACCCAAACCACAAATGGCGACAACACAGCCAAACCCGCTCAGACCACACAGGAAGAGCAGACTACATTCTACCTCCTCCCCTCTCCCGAGGACATCTTTGCATTCTCTGCAGACAAGATGAAATACTCGGCTGCACTCCTCAACCCCACCTCCAAGGCGGAGACATACGTGGACACAAAGATGCGTGAAATCAACTTCGGCGTTTACGTGGCAGACATGGCATACGCCGCTGCATTCGGTGAGAACATGGACGCAGCAAAGTACATGCAGACAATCAAGGAAGCATCTACGCAGATAGGCCTCGAGTCAATCTTCACAAACGCCCTCACATCTCGTATCGACAAGTTCATCGAGAACAAGGACTCGCTCAAAGCAATTGCAAACGACACCTACTACGACATCAAGAAGGAACTCGAAAAGAACAACCGCAACTCCACAATCGCACAGATTTCGGCAGGCGGCTGGGTTGAGTGCATGTACATCATCACCAACTCCATCGAGAAATTCTCCGACAAGGATCCTAACATCCAGCATGTCGCAGACGAGAAAAACGTGTTCACAAGCCTTCTCAAATACCTCGGTCAGCACACCGACAAGCCCGGCATCGCAAGCACACTCCGTGACCTCAAGCCAATCGAAGAGGCTTACGCTCGTCTCCCGCTCGTTGACGCAGGTCCCTCCACAACAAAATCCTCATCTGAGGACGCTATCGTGATCGGCAAGGACAAGAAAATCCAAATCAACGAGGACAACTTCAACCTCCTCAAAGCCCGCATCTCGCAAGTTCGCCAGATTCTCACCGATAACAAATAAAATATATTTTTCACATATTTTAGTTGTTACGGCAAAATAAACAACAGTTTATTCCGTTTCTATATTAACACAAACTAAAAAGGTTAATAAAATATGAAAACGATTAAGAACTTACTCCTCGGCCTTACAGTGGCGGCTATGATGCCCGCCGCCGCAGAAGCCCAAAACTGTTCCGACTTCTTCAACTCGAGAACACCGGCGCCGACGTACAGATACAACCAAGCATCCAAAAGTGCCACATGCTATTCAGGCAGCAAATACAAGTTTGTCCTCGAAGTTGCAGCAAACGTGGAATACAGGGTGCAGTTCTACGCATCTCCGGTATTCAACAATGAAGTTCAAGTCAAGATAGTTGAAGGCGAAGGCAACGTGCTCGTGGACCTGCCAGGAAAGGTGGACGACGAGCCGAAGAAAGGCATGACATGCCTCCAGGACTACATGGATACAAAGACCAACAAACTCGTGCATCCGTACTTCGACTTCACGTCGCAGAACGCAACAAGGCTCACCTTCATGATCGACATCAAAGACCACATGGAGTACACCGAAGAACCGGTATATGACGACTGGGGCACACTCATCGAGATGAAGAAAAAAGCTGTCATCCCCGAAGGCGGTCCTGAAAAGGTGAAAGGCTGCTTCACAGTCTATATCATCGACAAGCCCGCTGAAAACAGCACATTCTAACAAGGTACGCCATCATTTCATTTCTACGCAATAAAACGGACTTCCCAGGAACATTTGGGAGTCCGTTTTTTGATGTTAATAATCAGTTGAAAAACAGTTCTTAAAACGACAAAAACACAATGAAACATTTCATAATCCTCATCCTCGCCCTCGCCACCTGCGCAACCGTAACCGCCGCCGCACAACAGGACACCATCCCACTCGGCGCACAAAAAATAATCCGCTCCTACCCCACCCTCAATCTCAAATACGCCGACAATCAAATCATCTTCCCTGACGGCGAGAGAATCATCTACGACGACGGACGCCAAAAATCTTTCATTGAGCAACTCGACGACTGCGACATCGAAGATATGTTTGCGATGCAATATGACACGGTGTCCATGCTGCCCAAATACCTCAACGACTGCGGACGCGGACGGAGCGAGGCATTGTATAAAAAGATGTACGGACACAGTGCCGCAGAAGTCCAAAAAAATCTTGTGAAAGTAAGTTGGTTTGGACAGCAAATCCCAATGACTAAAATAAACGGCGTGGCAGACACATTGAAGGTAATCGCCCAGGAACTTACCAACAAGCCTCATCTCGCCAAATATTTCGCACAATCATCGTCATTCTATTGGCGGCAGGTGCGCGGTGCCAAACGTCAGAGTGCGCACAGCTACGGCATCGCCATCGACATCAACGTTGCCAACAGCACCTATTGGCTTTGGGCAAACAAGGGCAAATCGGAGACCGACCAAATCACCTACGCCAACAAAATCCCTATGGAAATCGTGAGAGTATTTGAAAAACACGGCTTTATATGGGGCGGACGTTGGTATCACTACGACACAATGCACTTCGAGTATAGACCGGAATTGCTGCGTTAATTGAAAAAATTATCACAAACCACAAAAAAACCTTATCTTTGCCACAACAAAAATAAAAGCAAAATGACAACTCAATACCTCATCATCTATCTCCTTGCAGTCGGAGTGATTGGCATCATCTTGCTCTGCACCGACAAGTACAAGGCGACGCACGAAAAATGGCGCATCAAGGAACGCACCCTCCACATTTGGGAATGGATAGGCGGCATATTTCTGATGCTGCCAACAATGTACATCATCCGCCACAAAAACCGCAAAGTGGCTTACAATTGGATTTCGTGGACGGCGTTTGTGCTGTGGATTGCGGGATTGGTGTATTGGTATGGGTTTAGAAAATAAACGACAAGCGCGTTTTTACACCTTTTCCGTCAATAAAAAAAGAAAATTTCACC
>JAGCRY010000106.1 GCA_017964465.1 Bacteroidales bacterium
GTCTCGGCGACAATGCCAAGACTTGCATCATGGAACTCGTAGACTTCAATCCCGACTACAAGCAGGGCAAGGGCGCATCCGCTAAACCCGCTGGCAAGACCACTCGTCGTAGCCGCAAGAAAAAAGCCGCCGACGCTCCCGTAGCAGAGGATGCAGCTCCCGCTGCAGAAACAAAGGCTGAATAATTTTCGGGTCGACAATCAGTCATACGTAATAAAAACCGCCATATTTATCAAAAATATGGCGGTTTTTATTTTCATTTTTATTTTGCCATTACTTCCGACAACTTCACATAAAGCATCTGTGTCGGCAGTCCTACGACATTATAATACGACCCTTCCATCCTTGAGATTGCAGCAGCGCCAATCCATTCTTGTACGGCGTATGCGCCAGCCTTGTCGAAGGGGTGGTAGTTATCCACGTAATATTCTATCTCTTGCAAGTCCATTTCGCGGAACCATACATCGGTTTGTGCTGTGAATGAATGGAATTGACCCTCTTTGAGTATGCAGACTCCCGAATACACCGTATGACGTTTCCCTGAGAGTTTTTGTAGCATGGTGATTGCGTCGGTGCGGTCTTTGGGTTTGCCAAGTATTTCGTCTTCAATGACAACTGTTGTGTCTGCGGCTATTACGATTAGGTTTGGGTCGATGAGCGACTCTTCCAAAAATGCCTCAGCCTTCAGTTTGGCGAGAAATTCCGAAACCTTGTCTGACGGTGTTCCGTCGGGATATACTTCGTCTGTCGGTTTTGTTTTCACCGTAAAGTCGATGCCAAGCATCTGCAAAAGTTCGCGACGACGTGGCGAACCCGATGCAAGGATTATATTGTATTGTTTGTGATTGTTTATCATTATTTTTTTTATGTGTAGTTCTTTTGATGTCAAAAATTGTTGCTGATCATCGGTCTGTCGTTATTAGACTCTCTATGTATGATGACTAAGCATATTATATCAAGTATGATGACGTAGGCGAGTAGCCAGATCGCGATATTTCCGTTGCCTGAGGTGCTTATGGCGAGGTAGTCGTATGTGCCGTGCGCCGCTACGGCGACAAAAAGTGCCATGAAGAGGTTCAGGTATTGTAACGCGCGTCGACCATAATAGAAAGCGTTTTTGGCACGTGCAAAAAACAGTCCCATCAATATTGCGAATGATGCATGTCCTGGTATGGATAGCAAAGCCCTCAAAATTGCCACCGATAGTCCGCCTTGAAAGACGTACATGATGTTTTCGATTGCGGCGAATCCTAATGAAACTGTCACACTATAAACTATCGCGTCGAAACTGTCATTGAAGTCGGCGTGTTTCCAGATATAGAGCAGAAGTACGGCGAGTTTGACGCTCTCCTCCACTAACGCCACATTGATGTACATCTCGATAAATTCGTCTTCTGAGTGGAATATTAATTCAGCAATTATTGCTGGGATGACCGACACGCATCCCCACATGAATGCATAGCCCAGCGTGCGTAGTGGCTCCGGGCTGTGATCCTTGCGATAGACGTAATATAATACTGCCGCGACTGGCAGTAATGACAACATAAGTATCCAGGACATAGTGTTTGTTTGTCTTAATTATCTGATGTTGAGTATTTTGTGTGTTTGTATCGAAATGTTCCATTCTGGATGTTCCAGAACATAGTGGAATATCAAAGGATAAACCGTCTCACGGCTATCCCATTCGGCTTGCAGCGTATGGATGCATCCTTTTGCCACTTTCATGGCGCATTTCTCGGCGAAATGGAAACTTTCGGTGTCAGTGATTACCACCTTGAGTTCGTTGGCAATGGACATCACATCGTCCAAAGGCGGACGTGAAGTTTTAGGTGATACGCATATCCAATCAAAACTGCCTGTCGTCTTATGGGAGCCTGATGTTTCGAGCCAAATCTTCACTCCTTGTTTATGCAACTCTTCGCATAACGGCGCAAGGTTGTGCATGAGCGGTTCGCCACCTGTGATAACTACGGTTCGTGATGGTGTGGCGGCTGCACGGGCTGCGATGTCGGCTATGTCAGTGAGCGTGGAGTTTTTCATGTTCCATGTCGCCTTGCTGTCGCAGAATGGACAGCGGACGTCACATCCTGCGAGCCTGACGAAGTATGCCGCGCTTCCGGCGTTATGACCTTCGCCTTGAACAGAGTAAAACTCCTCAGTCACAGGGAGTAAAAGTCCGTCGTTGTTGGTGCTTGTTTCCATTTTTCTTAACATTTCAGTACACGAATTTACGGACAAAAGTGCAATTTTCAAAATTTTTTCAAAAAAAATTGTTCAAATTAAATAATTCGTTATATATTTGTGACTTAAAACAGAAACCAACATCAAGTCATATATGAGTACTTATTCATACAAATACCCTATGCCGTCGGTCACAACCGACACCATCGTGATAAGGGGCGAAGGCATTACGAGGCAAGTCCTTTTGATTAAGCGCAAACGCGACCCGTACAAGAATTGTTGGGCTTTTCCTGGAGGATTCACCGAGGAGGGTGAAACCCTCGAGCAAAGTGCGGCACGTGAATTGGAGGAGGAAACAGGTGTCCAATGCCAATTTTTGTCGCAGTTCAAAGCTTTTGGCGATCCGGGGCGCGACCCTCGCGGTCGGACAATCACGATTGTGTTTTATGCTTACGTTGATGAAGACACCGAGGCTGTGGCAAACGACGATGCGGCGGATGTGGATTGGTTCGATTTAAACAACCTTCCCGCTCTCGCTTTCGACCATGCGAAGATTCTCGAAGAGTTCATCCTCGCTAACCACTAAGAAAAAACACTTTCAGGTTTTGCAAAGACAACCAAACATAGTATTTTACATTTGCATTGAGTATTAGGATTGCCATATTATTATTGTTGACTACAATTTTCTGCATACGGGCGAACGCACAATATGGCGACACTCCCGATGACCAGAAGGCTAAGTTATTGTATGATATTCCGAAGTATCTTCTTTGGGAGCATGACGAGAATATCACCACAATGTACATCGGTGTGGTCAATGGTGATCCAGACTTGTTTAAGCGTTTGCGCCGAGAGGCTCGAAAGCCATATCCAGGTGCAGGTACTAAAGTTATTGTAAAAGAGTATGTTACGGTACAAGATGCCGCCAACGATCCTGAACTTAATTTGCTTTATATCCCATACAAGCCGGAAGTAAGCCAGGGTATCGATGCTCTCAGAAACCGTCCTGTCGCCATTGTGTCCGACAATTACACTGACCCACGGCAGATAATGATTGATTTTGTTGATGAAAAGTCTGGGGTTGTATCGTTCAAGTATTCGAGCGCAAATCTACGCGACGTCGGCATCAGTGTACATGAAAACATTACACGTGAACTTCATGGCGATGACATAAGCAAGAACGAAATCCTCGATGATAAAGACTCGTTGCTTGCAAGTTTCAGGAGTGCATTGAGCCAGAAGGAAAAAGAACTTGTCCGCAAACAGAGACTCCTTGACGAGAAAGAACGTGAAATTTTTGAAAAGGAACTCACCATCGATAAGCAAAACCGCAGCATTGCGCGGCAGTCTCAGGCCATTAACGACCAAATGGACAAGCTCAAGGCGCAGAAGGAATCTGTTGCAAAGCTTCAGCAGCAACAGGAAAACACTCGTAAGGAACTCAACAAGGCAGCGGAGCAGTTGGAAATAAAAAACAAGGAAGTCAGTTTCGTGGAGACTGAACTTGATCGTCAGCGAAGACATCTTGATGAGCAGAGGCTTGCTGCAGAAGAAAACCTCGCTGTCGTAAATGCTGAAATCGCTACAAAACAAAAGGAACTCGAACAACTTAACACGAACAACGAACTCCTCAACAGCCGTCTGTTTAAGGCGTGGATGGCAATAGTGGCGTTCTTGATATTGCTGGCTATTACGGCGAAGTTCTATATTGACAAACGCCGTGACAATAAAAAACTCGCTGAAAAAAACAATGCTCTTACTCTCGCCCATGAGGAAATCAGCAAGCAGAAGGAGGAGATTGCGAGCCAAAATGAAAAAATCATAGAGTCGATACTCTATGCACAAAAAATCCAACAGGCTGTAATGCCCACAGTGGAAGTTTTTGACCAATATCTGCCCGAACATTTCATTTTGTTGAAGCCGCGCGATATTGTGAGTGGAGATTTCTATTGGGGAACCCACATCGGCAACAAATTCGTATATACAGCCGCCGACTGTACAGGTCACGGAGTGCCTGGAGCGTTCATGAGCTTGCTTGGCATAACGTTTCTCAATGAAATTGCCGGACGCAGCAATGCAAAGTTCGTTACTGCCTCGGGAATACTCACGAGCTTGCGTTTGAAAATCATCACTTATCTGCATCAGAGCGGCAAGGAGGGTGAGCAGCAGGACGGTATTGATATGGCGCTTTGCATTTATGACAAGGAGACCTCCAAATTGCAGTATGCCGGTGCTTTCAATCCGTTGGTTGTTATACGTGATGGCAACCTCACGCAGTATGATGCTGACGAGATGCCGATTGGCTTTTATGAAAACCAATCTGACCGTTTCACAAACCATGACATCGACGTCAAGCCTGGCGACATGGCATATATGTTCACTGACGGATATGCCGACCAGTTTGGCATGGTGGACGGTCGCAAAAAAAAGTACCTTATAAAACGCTTTAAGGATTTTCTCTTGCAGATTCATACCCTTAGCATGTCGGAGCAGCAGCAACGCCTTGACGACAATCTCACGCAATGGCGTGGAGATTTGAAACAACTGGACGACGTGCTGGTGTTTGGTACAAGGTTTTAGACTGGAAAGATTAAAAAATGAAGATTAAAGATAGAATATAATTAAAAAAATAATCATAGCTCATAAAAATGATTTTTTATACCGATTATTCGTTGGAAGGTTCCAATACTTTCAATATCAAGGCGAAGGCCAATGTCTTTTACGAAGTGGGCTTGCGCGAGGATTTGGATTCTTTTGTCCGTAAACGAAAGTTGATGGACATGCCTCGCCTTGTGCTTGGCAATGGCAGCAATGTCCTTTTCGTGAAAAAAAGGTTCAAAGGTGTTGTGTTGAAAAATGAGATGAAAGGCATTGACTTTGTAAGCGAGACTGATGACGAAGTTTTGCTCAAAGTTGCGTCCGGCGAGGATTTTGACGAGTTCATCGCTTTCTGTCTCAAAAAACATCTTCACGGCGCGGAAAACCTTTCAGGCATCCCTGGCTCTGTGGGAGGTGCTGTGGTTCAGAACATCGGCGCATACGGTCAGGAACTCCGCAACCTTGTCAGAAGCGTGGAGTATTTTGATTTTGAGGATTATGAGATGCATACCATTGACAATGCCGGCTGCAAGTTTGGATACCGCGATTCCGTTTTCAAAAATGAATTGAAGGACAAGACTTTCATCACTTCCGCCACATTTGCTCTTTCAAAAAAATATGTGCCGATTGTTGGATATGGCGCATTGCAGGAGCGTCTGGCAGGTTTTGCAGTGCTTACGCCGATGTTGGTTAGACGTGCGATTTTGGCGTTGCGTTTCGAGAAGATTCCCGATGTAAAACAATATGGAAATGCTGGAAGTTTCTTCAAGAATCCTGACATTTCGCCCGAAGAAGCCCGTAAATTGGCTGTGAAGCATCCCGAAGTCAAGATGTTCGAGCAGGAGGATGGTATGTTTAAGATTCCTGCCGGTCAACTCATCGACCTATGTGGATTCAAGCGTACACCCGATCCCACTGTCGGCGTGGCTTACACTAATGCTTTGATTGTCATGAACCTCGGTGGAGCAAAGGGTAAGGAAATCCTTGAATTTGCCAAGAAAATCAAGAAGGCTGTAAAACAGCGTTTCGGCATCAAATTGGAACCTGAAGTTGTTGTAGTGTAATTATTGTGGATTTGCAATATGAAGGCGACTGATTATTTCAACAGAACCTCGCTCAGGCAGTATCTGATGGTTCTGTTGGGTACGTTTATTATTGCGTTGGCGTACATATTGTTTGTATCTCCTTACAAATTTGTGCCGGGCGGCGTGTATGGTATCTCCATTATGATACA
>JAGCRY010000107.1 GCA_017964465.1 Bacteroidales bacterium
ATTGATTCGGCCAACTAATAAAGCGTAAAAGATGAAAAAAGCAGATAAAGGTACTATCATTGACGTTTTGTCAGAGAAAATAGCAAATTCTTCGAATTTCTATTTGGCCGATATTTCCGACCTCAACGCTGATGCCACCTACAAGCTCCGTAAGGCGTGCTTTGAGAAGAAGATTACTTTGCAGGTAGTGAAGAACTCGCTTCTCAGGAAGGCATTGGAGAAGAGTGGCAAGCAGGTGGACGAATTGCTCCCCCTCCTCAACCACAATACGTCGGTGATGTTTTGCGAGACGGCAAACGCTCCGGCACAGATGATCAAGGAGTTGAGGAAGTCGGCAGACAAGCCTATCCTCAAGGGTGCATACGTACAGGAGAGCATTTATGTTGGCGACGACCAGCTCAACGCCCTCGCGTCCATCAAGTCTAAGGAAGAACTCCTCGGAGACATCATCGGCTTGCTCCAGTCGCCGATCAAGAATGTTATTTCTTGCCTGCAGTCTGGACAGAACAAACTCACGGGTCTCGTGAAGGCTCTCGAAGAAAGGGCCAACTAACTAACAAATTACAAAAAAACAATTTCAAAAGTAAAATAAAATGGCAGATTTGAAAGCATTAGCAGAACAATTGGTTAACTTGACAGTTAAGGAAGTTAGCGAACTTGCACAGATATTCAAGGATGAGTACGGCATTGAGCCGGCCGCAGCAGCAGTTGCAGTAGCTGCTCCCGCAGCAGGTGGCGACGGCGCAGCAGCCGCAGCTGAGCAGACTGAGTTCGACGTAATCCTCAAGTCGGCTGGCGCAGCAAAGCTCCAGATCGTCAAGCTCGTTAAGGAGCTCTGTGGTCTTGGTCTCAAGGAGGCTAAGGATCTCGTTGACGCCGCTCCTAAGGCTATCAAGGAGAAGGTTTCTAAGGAAGACGCTGAGGCTATCAAGGCTAAGCTCGTAGAAGCCGGTGCTGAGATTGAACTGAAGTAAGGCTGAAGGCTCTTTCACGCACTGAAAAGAGTATGGGTTTAGTGTCCCCTGACGGGGATGCTAAGCCTTTTTGTCATATTCGTTCAATTTCCAATTTTCCTTTCAAAAACACTTTAATAACAATCAGATGGCTCTGAATAACGTTAGAACTAGTTTCGCTTCAACAAAAAATCAGTTGGAGTATCCTGATTTCCTGGATATTCAGTTGAAGTCGTTCCATGACTTCTTCCAGTTGGAAACCACTCCCGAGAAGAGAAAACAGGAAGGTCTGTTTAAGGTTTTCACCGAGAATTTCCCAATTGCTGATACTCGCAATAATTTCCAGCTTGAGTTTATCGATTATTACATCGACCCCTCAAGGTATTCTATTGCGGAATGTCTCGACCGTGGTCTCACGTACAGTGTTCCGTTGAAAGCAAAGCTAAAATTGTATTGTACCGATCCCGAACACGAGGATTTCGATACGGTTATTCAGGATGTCTATCTTGGAACCGTACCGTACATGACCCCGAGCGGTACGTTCGTAATCAATGGAGCCGAGCGCGTTGTTGTTTCTCAGTTGCATCGCTCGCCGGGCGTGTTCTTCGGTTCGAGCATCCATAACAACACAACCAAGCTCTACTCCGCAAGAATCATTCCTTTCAAAGGGTCGTGGATCGAGTTCGCTACTGACATCAACAATGTCATGTACGCTTACATCGACCGTAAGAAAAAATTACCGGTAACTACCTTGCTGCGTGCTATTGGTTTTGAGAGTGACAAGGACATCCTTCAGATTTTTGACCTCTCAGAAGAAATCAAGGTTAACAAGGCAGCTCTCAAGAAGGTAGTGGGCCGTAAACTTGCTGCGCGTGTACTCAAAACATGGACGGAAGATTTCGTTGATGAGGACACTGGCGAAGTTGTTTCCATCGAGCGTAACGAGGTCATCATCGACCGCGAAACCGAATTGCTCGACGAACATGTTGACCAAATTATGGAATCAGGAGCCAAGACCATCCTCCTTCACAAGGAAATGACAGGTCGTGCTGACTATTCCATCATCTACAATACTTTGCAGAAAGACCCCTGCAACTCCGAGAAGGAGGCTGTTGTGCATATCTACCGTCAGCTCCGCAATGCTGAGCCGGCGGACGAAGCTACTGCACGTGATGCAATTGAAAAACTCTTCTTCTCCGAGAAACGCTACGACCTTGGCGACGTTGGACGCTACAAAATCAACAAGAAGTTGAAACTTGACATCGATCCCAACATCAAGGTCCTCACCAAAGAAGACATTATCGCGATTATTAAATATCTGATCGAACTTATCAATTCGAAGGCTGATGTTGACGATATTGACCACTTGAGCAACCGTCGTGTCCGTACTGTCGGCGAACAACTTTACGACCAGTTTGGCGTTGGTCTCGCACGTATGGCGCGTACTATCCGCGAGCGCATGAATGTGAGGGACAATGAGGTTTTCACCCCGACCGACCTTATCAATTCAAAGACTCTCGCCTCGGTCATCAACTCGTTCTTCGGCACAAACCAGCTTTCACAGTTCATGGACCAGACCAACCCGCTTGCTGAGGTTACTCATAAGCGTCGTCTGTCGGCGTTAGGTCCTGGCGGTCTGTCCCGCGACAGGGCAGGTTTTGAGGTTCGTGACGTTCACTATACTCACTACGGTCGTCTCTGTCCTATCGAGACACCTGAAGGTCCTAACATCGGTCTTATTTCGTCACTTTGTGTATATGCAAAGATTGACGAACTTGGTTTCATTGAGACTCCTTACCACCATGTAAAGGATGGTGTTGTTGATTTCTCTCCCGAAGGAATGCAATATATGACCGCAGAGGAGGAGGACAACAAACTTGTCGCTCAGGCGACAACCAAGATGGACGACAATGGACGCATCATCGAAAAGAGGGTTACAGCCCGTAAAAACGCTGACTTCCCTGTGGTTACGCCCGAAGAGGTTGAATTGATGGACGTCGCTCCTAACCAGATTTCTTCTCTCGCAGCATCACTCATCCCGTTCTTGGAGCATGACGATGCTCACCGTGCACTCATGGGTAGCAACATGATGCGTCAGGCTGTGCCGATTCTCCAGCCCGAGGCTCCTATCGTTGGTACTGGCATCGAAGGTCGCTGTGCATACGACTCCCGCACTCAAATTATTGCTGAGGATGACGGTGTTGTTCAGTATGTCGATGGAGACAAGATTGTTGTTCGTTACAACAAGACGGAAGACGAGCGTTTTGTTGACTTCAATGATGAAAATGTTACATACACGCTCACTAAGTTCAAGAAGACCAACCAGAGCATGTGTATCAATATCCGCCCGCTTGTTCGCAAAGGTCAGGAAGTTAAGAAGGGCGAGATAATGACCGAAGGCTATGCCACACGTGACGGCGAACTTGCCTTGGGTCGTAATATGAAGGTGGCATTCATGCCTTGGAAGGGTTATAACTATGAGGATGCCATCGTTATCTCTGAGCGCGTTGTCCGCGAGGATCTGTTTACGTCAATTCACATTGACGAGTACCAGCTCGAAGTACGCGACACTAAGCGCGGTATGGAGGAACTCACCGCCGACATTCCTAACGTCAGCGAGGACGCTACCAAGAACCTCGACGAAAATGGTCTTATCCGTGTCGGTGCGGAGGTTGTCCAGGGCGATATCCTCATTGGTAAAATCACGCCTAAGGGAGAAAGCGATCCTTCACCGGAAGAGAAACTTCTCCGCGCAATTTTTGGTGACAAGGCAGGCGACGTAAAGGATGCTTCTTTGAAGACACCGCCGTCTGTGAAGGGTGTTGTAATTGAAAAACGCCTCTTCTCTCGTCAGATGAAAGACCGCAAGGGCAAGGCAGCTGACAAGCCGCAGATTATGAAGATTGACAAGGATTTTGAAACTGTAACCACCGAACTCCGCAACAAACTCATCGAGCGTCTCTTCGTGCTTACAAATGGCAAGGCATCGCAGGGTGTGAAGGACTATTTCAACAATGACGTTATACCCAAGAGTGTTAAGTTCACGATGAAGATTTTGCAGGATGTAAGGGACTACATCGAAATCAACCCCAACAAGTGGACTACAGATAAGAAGAAGAACGACATGATTCGCTCGCTCATCCTCAATTATGTCATCAAGTACAAAGAGGAAGAGGCTGCGTACCGTCGTCAAAAATACAACTTGATGATTGGTGACGAGTTGCCAATCGGCATTGTCCAGCTTGCCAAAGTGTATGTTGCCATGAAGCGTAAACTTCGCGTCGGTGACAAGATGGCAGGCCGCCACGGTAACAAAGGTATTGTTTCGCGTATTGTGCGTGCCGAAGACATGCCGTTCCTCGAGGACGGTACACCCGTGGACATCGTATTGAACCCGTTGGGCGTGCCTTCACGTATGAACCTCGGACAGATTTACGAGACCGTACTTGGATGGGCAGGCAAAGTTATGGGCTGTAAGTTCGCAACGCCGATTTTCGACGGTGCGTCTGTTGACCAGATTGGTGACTTGATGGAACAGAACGGACTTCCACGTTTCGGCAAGACGTACCTCTACGATGGTGGTACAGGCGAAAGGTTTGACCAGCCGGCAACTGTGGGCGTAATCTACATGCTCAAACTCGGTCACATGGTCGATGACAAGATGCACGCACGTTCTATCGGACCTTACTCACTCATCACCCAGCAACCGTTGGGCGGCAAGGCTCAGTTTGGTGGTCAGCGTTTTGGTGAGATGGAGGTTTGGGCAATCGAGGCATTCGGTGCAGCAAACGTTCTTCAGGAAATCCTTACTGTGAAGTCCGACGACGTTGTTGGACGTGCCAAGGCATACGAGGCCATTGTTAAGGGTGATCCGATGCCTACACCGGGCATCCCCGAATCGTTCAACGTATTGTTGCACGAACTCCGTGGTCTCGGTCTCAGCGTAACGCTCTCTTAGTCACAAAGTTAACAGAAATCCAATAAACATCTATATAAACAAGGCAACGAACATGGTAGCATTTCGTAAAGACAACAAAATCAAAAACAACTTCACAAAGATTTCGATAGGACTTGCCTCTCCGGAGGAAATCCTCGAGAGGTCCAGTGGTGAGGTGCTCAAGCCGGAGACCATCAACTACCGCACCTACAAGCCAGAGCGCGACGGCTTGTTCTGCGAGCGCATCTTCGGTCCTGTTAAGGACTATGAGTGCCATTGCGGCAAGTACAAGCGCATCCGCTACAAAGGCATCGTCTGCGACCGTTGTGGCGTGGAAGTTACCGAGAAGAAGGTAAGGCGTGAGAGGATGGGACACATCTCGCTCGTAGTGCCCGTTGCTCATATTTGGTACTTCAGGTCGCTGCCCAACAAGATTGGTTATCTGTTGGGTATTCAGACCAAAAAACTCGATTCAGTAATCTATTACGAGAAATATATAGTAATCCAGCCGGGCGCGGCAGAGAATGTCAAGAAGCTTGACCTTCTTGCAGAGGAGGAGTATCTTCAGGTTTTGGACTCCCTTCCACGTGAGAATCAACTTCTTGAAGACAGCGACCCAAACAAGTTCATCGCAAAGATGGGCGCAGAGGCCATCTACGACCTTCTTAAGGAAATCAACCTCGATGAACTCGCTTATTCTCTTCGCGACAAGGCAAACAAAGACACATCGCAACAACGCCGTCAGGAGGCTCTCAAAAGGCTCCAGGTTGTTCAGATGTTCCGTTCTGCACCCGAGACTAACCGTCCCGAGTACATGATTCTCAAGGTCGTGCCGGTGATTCCGCCGGAGTTGCGTCCGTTGGTGCCGTTGGATGGCGGTCGTTTTGCGACCTCTGACCTCAACGACCTCTACCGCCGTGTCATCATCCGCAACAATCGACTCAAACGCCTTATCGAAATCAAGGCTCCCGAGGTTATTCTCCGCAACGAGAAGCGTATGTTGCAGGAGGCTGTGGACTCTTTGCTCGACAACTCCCGCAAGTCTAACGCTGTCAAGAGTGATGCAAACCGTCCATTGAAGTCCCTCAGCGATAGTTTGAAGGGCAAGCAAGGTCGTTTCCGTCAAAACTTGCTCGGCAAGCGTGTCGATTATTCCGCGCGTTCGGTAATTATCGTTGGTCCCGAGCTCAAGATGCACGAGTGCGGTCTGCCCAAATTGATGGCAGCGGAACTTTACAAGCCGTACATCATCCGCAAACTCATTGAGCGTGGCATCGTAAAGACCGTCAAGAGTGCCAAGAAGATTGTTGACCGCAAGGATCCCGTTGTTTACGACATCCTTGAAAATGTCATAAAAGGACACCCCGTATTGCTCAACCGTGCTCCTACGTTGCACAGGCTTGGTATCCAGGCGTTCCAGCCCAAGCTTATCGAAGGCAAAGCAATCCAGCTTCACCCGTTGGTATGTACCGCGTTCAACGCCGACTTCGACGGTGACCAGATGGCTGTCCATTTGCCACTCGGTAATGCTGCAATATTGGAGGCTCAGGTGCTCATGCTTGCATCCCACAATATTCTTAACCCCGCGAGTGGCGAGCCTATTGCCGTGCCTTCGCAGGACATGATTCTTGGTCTTTACTACATGACCAAGGAACGTAAACTCGAAAATGGCAAACCCGTAAAGGGCACGGGACTTGTATTCTACAGCCCCGAGGAAACCATCATCGCTTACAATGAAGGCAAAGCAGCTTTGCAGGCAGCCTGCAAAATCAAGGTCGATGTCCTCGAGGGTGATGCCATCATCAACAAGATGATAGACACCACTGTAGGTCGTGTATTGTTCAACCAACTTGTACCCAAAGAGGTCGGATTCATCAATGAAGTCGTCAAGAAGAAAAACCTCAAGACCATCATTGCCCGCGTTATCAAGCGTTGTGGCATGGCGCGTGCGGCTCAATTCCTCGACGACATCAAGGCCATGGGCTACTACCGTGCATTCAAGGGTGGTCTTTCGTTCAATTTGGAAGACGTTGTTGTCCCCAAGGAGAAGGAAGCTTTCATCGCCGAAGGTCACGAGAAGGCGGACGAAATCATGATGAACTACAGCATGGGTATGATCACCAACAACGAGCGTTATCAGCAGGTGGTCGATACTTGGAACTATATCAACGACAAACTTTCCGATACAGTTATGAAGACCCTGAGTGCAAACAACGATGGGTTCAACTCAGTATTCATGATGCTTGATTCGGGTGCGCGTGGTTCCAAGGACCAGATTCGTCAGCTCTCCGGTATGCGTGGTCTTATGGCTAAGCCGCAGAAATCTGGTACAGCAGCCTCTGCGGAAATCATTGAAAACCCGATTATTTCAAACTTCAAGGAAGGCATGTCAGTGTTGGAGTACTTCATCTCCACACACGGTGCGCGTAAAGGTCTTGCCGATACCGCATTGAAGACAGCCGACGCAGGATATTTGACACGTCGTCTTGTGGATGTTGCACAAGATGTCATCATCACTCAGGAAGACTGTGGCACAATCCGTGGTATTATTGCTACGCCGCTCCGCAAGAAGGACGAGGTTGTAGAAAGCCTTGGAGACAGGGTGCTCGGACGTAATCCTGTATATGATGTAATTAATCCGCTTACTGGCAAAGTTATTGTGAAGGCTGGCGAGGAGATTACCGATGCTATTGCAGCAGAAATTGACTCGTCACCCATCGAGCAGATTGAGATTCGTTCTGTTCTCACGTGTGAATCGCGTCGTGGCGTCTGCGCTAAGTGTTATGGACGCAATCTTGCCACAAACCGCAAGGTACAGGTCGGCGAGGCTGTCGGCACAATCGCAGCACAGTCCATCGGTGAGCCTGGTACGCAGTTGACACTCCGCACATTCCACGGCGGTGGTGTTGCTGGTACTCTTAATTCGGAAAACACATATTCGTCTCGTTACGACGGCTACATCCAGATAAGCGACTTGAAGGCTGTTCCTGGTATAGACACTGAAGGCAAGGAATGTCAGGTGGTTATTTCGCGACTTTCTGAGGCGCGGATTATTGACGCCAATACCAAGATTATCCTCACCACAACACCTATCCAATACGGTTCGTTGCTCTATTTCAAGGACGGCGACACGGTTAAGAAGGGAGACGTGATTTTCACATGGGACGCATTCAATGCTCCTATCATCACCGAGTTCGATGGTACTGTGAAGTTTGAGGATATGGAGTCGGGCGTAACCTACAAGGAGGAGCGCGACGAGCAGACCGGACACGTTGACAAGATTGTTGTCGAATCCAAGGATAAGACGAAGATTCCGTCCATCAAGATTGTGGACGATGCTGACAATGTTCTCGCTTCATACAACCTTCCTGTTACAGCCATTCTGTTGAAGGACGAGAATGAAAAGGTTAAGGCAGGTGAATCTCTCGTGAAAATTCCTCGTACCGTGGGTTCCCACGGCGACATCACCGGCGGTCTGCCGCGTGTTACGGAATTGTTCGAGGCAAGGAATCCTTCGTTCCCGGCAGTTGTTTCGGAGGTTGATGGTATCGTAACAATGGGTCGTGTTAAGCGTGGTAATCGTGAAATTACTATCACTCCGCGTGCAGGCGAACCCAAGAAGTACCTCGTTTCGCTCTCTAAACAGATTGTAGTACAGGATAATGACTTTGTGAAGGCTGGTACTCCACTTTCCGATGGTGCTGTTACTCCCGCCGACATTCTCGACATCCTCGGTCCTACAGCCGTTCAGGAATACATAGTCAATGAAATTCAGGAGGTTTATCGTCTCCAGGGCGTTAAAATCAACGACAAGCACTTCGAGGTGATTGTACGTCAGATGATGCGCAAGGTGAAGATTCTCGATCCGGGTGACACTAATTTCCTTGAGTCTGAGGTTGTGGACAAGTGGGACTTCATCGACGAAAACGACCGCATGTTTGGCAAGAAACTCATCGAGGACGCTGGAGATTCTACCAATCTCAAGGCTGGACAGATTGTTACTCTTCGCAAGTTGCGTGATGAAAATTCGTCACTCATCCGTAAGGGTCTTAAGCCTGTCGAGGCGCGTGACGCTCAGCCCGCAACTTCTTGTCAGATTCTCCAGGGTATCACAAGGGCTTCTTTGCAGACATCTTCGTTCATGTCGGCTGCGTCCTTCCAGGAGACAACCCGTGTGCTCAACGAGGCTGCCATTTCCGGCAAGGTCGATTACATGGAAGGCCTCAAGGAGAATGTCATCGTAGGTCACCTCATCCCCGCTGGTACTGGTATGCGTCGTTACGACCACATCCAAGTAAGCCCCAAGGCTGGTGTGACAGACTAATTATTGAGAAAATTGTTTGATAAAAAGACAGCCGGGAGGGTTCCTTCCGGCTGTCTTTTTTATAGGTGATTCTTTGTTTTTGGTTATAGTAGTTTCTCCAATTCTTCCATCTGCTCATCTGTGGTCGCCCAGCTTGTTACGAAACGACAGACTTTTGAATTATCGTCGTATGGCTCCCAGATTGTAAATTCTACCTTTTGGGACAGTTCGTGGATTCTTTCATTGGAAATTACAACAAACTGTTGATTTGTGGGCGAATCGATGAAGAATTGATAGCCTTTGGAGTGCAATGTGTTTTTCAGTCGCATTGCCATTTTAATGGCGTGTTTTGAGATGTTGAAATAGAGATTGTCAGAGAACAAAGCGTCAAACTGAACGCCGATTGTGCGCCCTTTTGCCGATAGTGCGCCGTGGCGTTTGATGGTCGTGAAAAAATGTTTTGGGGCGTTGCCGTGAGGAAAAACAACAGCTTCGCCGCAGAGCGCTCCGATCTTTGTGCCGCCGATGTAGAACACGTCGCAGTGTTTTGACAGCCACGGCAGTGTTATATCCGCGCCGTCAGCCATCATGCCATAGCCGAGCCGTGCGCCATCGATAAAAAGTTGAAGTCCGTAGTGTTGGCAGATGGCGTAGATGTCTTCGATTTCAGTTTTTGTGTAGATTGTTCCGAATTCTGTTGGATGTGTAATATATACCATGCCCGGCTGCGCAAGGTGTTCGCGGCTTTCGTCTTCTGAGAATTGCTGCATGTATGTTTTGAGGTCATTTGACGACATTTTTCCGTCATGGTGGGGTAGGGCGACGACTTTGTGTCCTGTAAACTCTATTGCGCCGGCTTCATGGATGTTGATATGCCCAGTTTCCACGGCTATGACGGCTTCATAGGGACGAATACAGCCATCAATCACGGTCATATTGGTCTGTGTGCCGCCTGTGAGGAAAAATATGTCAGCGTTAGGTGCATCTGCCGCCGCACGTATTTTGTCGCGGGCAGATTCCGACCATTGGTCATGTCCGTATGTCTGACATGTCTGGTTGTTTGTTTCTACAAGGTGGTGTAGCACTTCTGGGTGCGCTCCGTTGTTATAATCTGATTCAAATGGTAGCATGGTATTATTATAATTTATCCAAAATTTTTCGACAAATTTACGTAAAAAATTTGGTATTTTGATGAACAGTTGATTATACACAAAACCCGCGCAAGTTTTTCGCTTGTGCGGGTTTGCCTTGCTGATTCGCATCAGCGGTGTCTCTTCGTAGAAAGAAACTCGGACGGTAGCTAAACGTCCTCTTCTTCCCTTCTGAGTTTCTGGATGTAGATAGCCTTTTTAATTTGCTCTCTTCTC
>JAGCRY010000108.1 GCA_017964465.1 Bacteroidales bacterium
ATTAAGGGACGAAAGTGAGGCTGCTATCGCAAACTCTTTCAACGTGTTGCGTACTCGTATCGACCGTTTTGGCGTTACACAGCCCAATATCCAACAACTTTCGGGTCAGACAGGCCGTATCCTCGTGGAACTTCCGGGCGTAAAGGATCCTGAGCGTGTAAAGAACCTCCTCAAAGGTACTGCAAACCTTGAATTTTGGGAGACTTACGACAACCGTGAGGTTGCAAATAGTTTGATGGCTGCAAACCAGCGCATCAAGACTTTGAAGGATGCCGGATATGATTTCGACAACAATACCGTTGTTACCCCCATTTCCGACACCGCAAAATCTACTGTTGCAGACACAACAAAATCACTCCTTGGCGGCGACGACAATATCCTCAATGAAACAGACTCTACCGCTATCACTCAGAATGAAGAGCAATATGCAAAACAATATCCGCTTTTTGCTGTGCTTCATCCGATGGTAGATCAAAGTGGTCAGTGGATGGGCGGCGCGGCTGTTGGTTTTGCAAATTATAAAGACACAGCCACTGTCAACAAATATTTGGCTGCACAGCAGGTTAAAGATATGTTCCCGCGCGACCTCAAATTCTTCTGGTGCGTAAAGCCTATGGAGCAGGATGAGAGCAGCTTTGAACTCGTTGCCATCAAAGTTACAAACCGCGACGGCACAGCTCCCTTGAACGGTGACGTCGTAACTGATGCGCGTGAGGAGTTTGACGAAAGGAAAGGCGGCGCTGCAATGGTGTCGATGACCATGAACGGCGAAGGTGCACGTAAATGGGGTCGTATCACAAAAGATAATATCGGCAAGCAGGTTGCTATCGTACTTGACAATTATGTATATTCATTCCCGACTGTACAGAGCGAAATCAGCGGCGGTAACTCGCAGATTACTGGTAACTTCACTGTTGCTGAGGCAAAAGACTTGGCAAACATCTTGAAATCTGGTAAACTTCCCGCTCCCGCAAAGGTAATTGAGGAAGAAATCGTTGGTCCTTCACTCGGTCAGGCCACTATCAATCAGGGTCTTTGGTCGTTTGTCGGCGCATTTGTGATTGTCATCTTCTATATGATAATATTCTATAGGACAGCGGGCATCGGTGCGGCTATCGCATTGGTTTGCAACGTGTTCTTCTTGATGGGTATCCTTTCATCCATCGGCGCAGTTTTGACACTTCCGGGTATCGCCGGTATCGTGCTCACGATGGGTATGGCTGTGGACGCAAACGTCATCATATTCGAGCGTATCCGTGAGGAACTCCATAACGGCAAGGGTTTGAAACTCGCCATCCAAGAGGGTTATAACAACTCTTACTCCGCAATCCTCGACGGTAACACCACAACACTCTTGACAGGTATCATCCTCTACATTTTCGGTCACGGTCCTATTCAAGGTTTTGCCACAACGTTGGTAATCGGTATCATCACCACCCTCGTTACGGCAATCTTCATCACAAGGTTGTTCTTTGAGTTCCTGCTCGAGCGTGGCAAGGATATCAAGTTCTGGCAGCCCTGGAATGAGTACTTCCTCAAAAACACCAAGTTTGATTTCATCGGCAAGAAACAGGTCTATTATATCATATCGGGTGCATTGATCGTCATCAGCATCGCATCGATGGCAATCAAGGGCTTCGATCAGGGCGTTGACTTTGTGGGCGGTCGTACCTACGTTGTGAAGTTTGACGACAAGGTTGCCACCGGCGACGTTAGGGCGGCTCTCTCAGAGAGCTTTGGTAGTGAACCGCAGGTGAAGACATTCGGTGCTGATAATCAGGTTAAAATCATCACCAAATACCGTATCGATGACGAAGGCGACGGCGTGGATTCTGAAGTTCAGACCATCTTGTATGACAAACTCAAGTCTCTCTACAAGACTCAGAACATCACCCGCGATATGTTCTTACAAGGTTTCGTAATCAACAACGGCACACCGACTCTCTCCAATGATGATAGCGTTGAAAACTACGGTTTCCAATCGTCTTCTAAGGTAGGACCGACAATCGCCGACGATATCAAGCAATCGGCATCCATCGCCATCTTCATTTCGCTTATCGTGATGTTCCTCTACATCTTGATAAGGTTTAAGAACTGGCAGTATGGTCTTGGTGCAACTGCGGCGTTGATTCACGATACAATCATCGTGCTCGGCGTGTTCTCACTGTTCAGCTCCTTGATGCCGTTCTCCATGGAAATTGACCAGTCGTTCATCGCGGCAATCTTGACGATTGTGGGTTACTCCATCAACGATACCGTGGTCGTATTTGACCGTGTGCGTGAGTTCATCGGTCTGCGTCCGAGCAACCCGCTCAAGCAGAACATGAACGAGGCTATCAACTCCACACTCTCTCGTACCGTCAACACCTCACTCACAACATTCTTCGTATTGTTGGTAATCTTCATCTTTGGCGGCGAGGTAATCCGTGGATTTGTATTCGCCTTGATGCTCGGTACAATCGTTGGTACTTACTCTTCAGTTTGCGTTGCATCCCCGATTGCATTCGACTTCCTCAACAGGAACAAGGCTGCAGCTGAAGAAAAGTCTGACAAATACACCAAGAAGTAAATTTTCCTAATCCCAATATTTGAAACAATAAAACGCCGGAGCAATCAGTAATGCTCCGGCGTTTTTTTATTACGAATGACGATTATGCATTAATAATTTTGCTTTATGCATTATGCATTAAAACAATTATTTCTGGAATACGTAGAACGCCTTGTACGCCATGTACGTATCCAATTTGGAGACGATTTCAAATGGGGCATGCATTGCCAGTACGGGAACGCCGACGTCGATGGTGTCGATGTTGAGGTTTGCCATGAACATTGCCACCGTGCCGCCGCCGCCGAGGTCAACGCGACCGAGTTCGCCGTTCTGCCAAATAACCTTCTCATTGTCGAGAAGGTGGTGAATTTCAGCCACATACTCCGCGTTGGCGTCGGACGTGCCGCCCTTGCCACGGTGTCCGGTGAATTTGGTGACAACCACGCCGTAATTCAGGAACGACGAATTGTTGCGCTCAAATACTTCGGGGAACGTTGGGTCGAAAGCTGAATTGACATCTGCGCTCAGGCAACGGCTGTTGCTCATCACGGTGCGTCCGTTGCTGCCGAGGGTTTCGGCGATGTCTTCGAGGAAATATTTGAGGTAAGACGATGCAAGTCCAGTATTGCCGTCAGAGCCGGTTTCCTCCTTGTCGGTGAGGATTGCCACAGCGGTCTTCTTGGGCTTTTTGACGTCGAGGATAGCCATCAGTTCGGGGTAGGCGCACACCTTGTCGTCGTGGCCGTAAGCACCTATCATGCTGCGGTCAAATCCGATTTCCTTGGGCTTGTATGCGGGCACGGCTTCGAGTTCGGCGGAGAGAAGGTCTTTTTCCACAATGCCGTATTTTTCGTTGAGGATGCGGAGGATGTTGGTTTTCACGCGCTTGTTGATGCCATCGTCCTTCATGCAATATGAGCCGACTATGATATTGAGTTCCTCGCCTTTGATGAGGTCGGAGGATGAGCGTTTCATCTGATCCTGAGCGAGGTGGGGTAGGAGGTCGGATACCACGAAAACAGGGTCGCCTTCGTCCTCGCCAATATTGACAACCACCTTTTCGCCGTTTTGCTTGAAGATGACGCCATGCAGCGAGAGCGGCACTGTCGTCCATTGGTACTTCTTGATGCCGCCGTAATAATGCGTCTTGAAGAGTGCGATTTCGTCTGATTCGTAGAGCGGATTCTCTTTGAGGTCAAGGCGCGGGGAGTCGATGTGCGCGGCGGTAAGATTGACACCTTTAGAGATTGGTTCTGAGCCAATTACAGCCAAAATCACCGACTTGCCACGGTTGTCGTAGTAAATCTTGTCGCCTGCTTTGAGTTTGTCGCCAAAATGGAACTCCTTGAAGCCCGCTTTCTTGGCTTTTTCGATTGCGTAGATGTTGATTTCACGCTCGGTCTTTGCGCTCGCCATAAATTCCATGTAGCCTTTGCAAAATTCTTCAGCCTTCTGGATTTCGGCGTCGTCCATCAACAATGAAGCGTTCTTGCGCTCCATCGTCAGTTCTTTTTCTATTTTTGATTTTGCCATTTGTTGTTATGATTGAAAAATTGTTTTCACAAAGGTAAGTTATTTTTGGTAATGTTAAAAACAATTTTGCATAAATTGATTTTTTTCTTATATTTGTGACATAAATTAAAATCATCATTCTATGAAACACACACACCATATTGTATTTGCGTTCCTAATTGCCTCATTGATTGTAGGTTGTGGAACGTTCCGCAAAATTACCTTAGACAATGAGGATCATGGCGGTAGCGTCAGTGGCTCGATGGAGCCCATAACCCTCGGTGAGAAATATCCGGTGATTCCATTACAACAAGTTCCTCAAAACAAAGACCTTATAAAAGGTGTTCTCGACAATGGAATGACGTACTATATATTCCGTGGCGATGGTAAAGATAAAAACTTTTCTAAATTTCAATCCGGCAGTGCGTCTTTCCATTTGGTACAGAAGACCGGCTCTCTCGTGGAGGACGACCTTAAGACCGGCGTTGCGCATTTTGTGGAGCATTATGCATTTCTCGGTACTGAGCATTTCCCGGACAATGCCGCCATCGAATTTATGCGTAACATTGGCATCAATTTCGGCAATGATGGTAATGCTATGACAACGTGGGACTTTACTGAATACATTTTAGACAATGTACCAGTAGACAACAAGTCTTCTAACATAGATTCCTGCCTATTGTTGCTGCACGATTGGGCGTGTGAGGTGACCTTCGACCCAAAGCACTTTGACCGTGAACGCTCCGTAATCCTTGAAGAATATCGCTTGCATAACTCTATGGCGGGACTTAAACGGACTGACGCATTTCTCGAAGGCACACGTTATGGCAACAGGCTTCCCATTGGTACGGATGACGACCTCAGTAATATGACTATCGACGACCTCAAAGATTATTACAAAAAATGGTATCAGCCACAAAATCAGGCTGTTGTGGTTTTTGGAGATGTTGATGTAAAGCAAATTGAAGCCAAGATTAAGGCGACTTTTGGCACAATTCCGCGTGGTGGTTCTCAAATTCCTCATTATCAGCATACTCCAATTCAACATTCAAAACCAAATGCATACGTATTCAAAGACAAAACTGCCGACCGTGCGGATTTTGTGGTATGTTTTTCGTTGTCTGCCGACAGCCTTGTCCGCCACAGAAATACATCGGCGTGGTACATCAATTCCGATGTACGTAATAGTTGCATATATTTGCTCTCTGAGCGTCTCAGAAGAATCCAACAAGAGACTATGCTGATAGATGGAATTATGGTTTTAAACCGACCGAGTATCGTTTGCATAAAGGACGATTACCCTATCATCTTGCGTTTCAACACCTCTAAAGACAACTGGCGAACGGCTCTTGAAGTCGTCGCCGCCGAAATTGAGAAAATCAAGAAATACGGTTGGACAAAGTATGAATGTATGGCACATTTCCATAAAAGTGATGATAATAAGTTATCTGTGAACCTCGCTGACAGCATCGATTTTAAAAAGGGTGAAAGACAAAATCAGTTCATTGATTTTCTCAGGCCACAACTTCTGACATTTAATTTCGTGTATGGTGAACCTATGTTTAACGAGGAAATTTTTGGAATTATGGATTATCATTCTTCAAATGGCGTAAGTCCCTCGATGGCACATGATTATTATTGCAGGATTACCGCAGACAGCAATACAACCATACTCCTGACTTTGCCCGAAAATGCTGAACAGCCAACAGAAAACGATGTCGTGGAATCTTATCTAAAAGTGCGAGACATCGACCTCGAACCGTCAAAATACCAATATGCTGAAAACAAAAATTTCTTCGATTTTCTCGGCACTTTGCCATCAGATATGACGCCTGGCAAGGTAGTTTCTTCAAAAAAATCCAAACTCGAAGGGTGCGAAGAGTTGACGCTCAAAAATGGAGTAAAAGTTGTTGTCACCAATGTAGGCAGTATTAGACGGTTTTTTGACATTGAGGTGTTGCGTTTGGGCGAATTTAACTATTTCAATGATGATGAAGTGAAAAAAATAAAACTTCTGCCGAGGCTTGTAGCCAACAAGTTTACTGAAATGAATAGCAATAACGCCAATGTTCGTGCGATGATGTCTATAAGTGGTGACAATAATGACGAATTACTGTATTTGTCAGGAGGAAATCTGTCCGCTGAAAGTTTATTTAAATATATACGTTACACCCTCACAGACAGTCCGATAGATTCGTTGCGTTTTGCCGCTATGAAACAAAATCTCATATCCGACGCCGAAAAGGACGCTAACCCATTGGATGATATGAAATTCGAGTGGAACAAGGCGGTATATGGCGATGATTTTTCCAATCGACAGGGCAATCTAACAAAACAACAACTCGAACGGTTGACACTCAGAGAGATGCAGGAATTGTATAAGGCTTATACCTCCAATTATAATGGTGCGTTGATTATGATAAAAACCGATTATCCCGTCAAAACTATTCAGCCGTTGATTGAAAAATATTTTGGCTCATTGCCTTCCATTCCTTCCAAATCCCGTCAGCGTAAGTTTGGAGGCTTTGAGGTGGCGCACAGCAATGATTCGTTATATTATAAAAGTCCTGCGCAAATGCCCCGCGCCGACTTGTTTATGGGATATGTTTTGGAAGCTGACGCGCCGTATTCACAGGAGCGCGAAATCTTGCATGATGCCTTTATAAGTTGCCTGAAGGGACTTTTGTATGACAGAATCCGTCTTGACGATGGAAATATCTATGCCTTCGACAGTGAATATTATATCCCAAATTTCGATTGGCATGGTGAGTATGTGCGTGTTAATTCTGTATGCGCTCCTTCATACGCCGCCACATTGCAGCAAAAAATCGACCTCATAATCCATCAGATGGCATACGGCGACCTCATCACGTCCCAGATGGTCAATAATTATGTCAATGGCAAAATTGCAAAACTCCCCGGCAAGGTCAAGGACAGCGAGTATGTAAGTTTTATGAGCAATTATTATAAAAATCAATGCACCGACCGCCGAATCACCGATGAAAAACTTCTCCGTGCCCTCACTGTCGATAAGATAAAGGCGTTGGCGCGCGAATATCTGGAAAAAGGTTTCAAAAAACAGGTTGTGATTTCCACGGACATTTGATTGTTTCGATAATTTATATTATATTTGCGATGACAATTTAACACAATTATCTAAGCACATTTATGAAAACACTACTAACTACAATGCTGTTGGTGGGCGCATCGCTCACTACAATGGCACAAAATCCCTATCTGCCGCTCTGGGAGCACCTTCCCGACGGCGAGCCGCGCGTTTTTGAAGACCCCGACCGTCCGGGCAAATACCGCGCCTACATCATCGGCTCCCACGACACACATTACACCGAGTAC
Source organism: Bacteroidales bacterium (assembly GCA_017964465.1). GTDB lineage: Bacteria > Bacteroidota > Bacteroidia > Bacteroidales > UBA3824 > UBA3824. The sequence goes on from JAGCRY010000108.1 coordinate 7,415, forward strand.
TGCGGCAACGACATCCGTATGTGGTCTGCGCCCGTGGAAGACCTCAGCAAATGGGAGGACGAAGGCCCCATTTTCTCGTATTTCATCGATGGACATTGGGATACAATGTTTGCGCCCGACCTCGTGGAAGTCAACGACCGCGAGACCGGCAAGCGCACCTATTATCTCTACCCACATTCACGTGGTTGGAGGCGTACCCCGATGGTTTGCAAGAGTGACCGTCCCGATGGCCCATTCACGCCCATCAACCTCACAGCCGACGGCAGGGCTTGCGTGGAAGGCTCGTTGATTGATTTTGACCCGTCTGTATTCGTTGAAAACATCACCGACAAGAAGGACAAGGACTACAAGAAGGGTTTCAGGGCTTATGTGTTCTATGGATTCCAACATTCCACCGCCTGCGAACTCGACCAAAACACGATGTATTCTCAACGTCCCGGCACTGAACTCATCGACCCGTTCATCCCAGCAAGTAGCCACGACGGCAAACTCTTGGACAAGCAAGGCTCTGTGTACAAGGCATTGGTGAAGGGTCAGAACCCGTTGGATTTCAACTTCTTCGAGGCATCGTCAATCCGTCAGGTTGGCAACAAATATGTGATGGTGTTCTCTGGTTACAGTGGCAAGGAATACGGTCTCGGTAACACCAATTCTGCTCTGCGCTATGCATACGGCGACAGCCCGCTTGGCCCTTGGAAGTCGGGCGGCGTGTTGGTGGATTCTCGCGGCGTAGTGCTCAATGAGGATGGCTCTCACCTCACCACAACCAATGCAGCGCACAATACACACGGTTCCATTCAGGAAATCAACGGTCAGTGGTACGTGTTCTATCACCGTCCGCCCCGTGGATTTGGTTACGCTCGCCAGCCTATGGTTGCGCCCGTCAAGATTACTTGGGACAAGAAAAAGGTTGCTGACGGCGGCACTGTGAAAATTACAGCTTACGACCCCTTCGCTGCCAATAATGAATGGACTGCAAAGGCTTCCGACGGCAACGAATACACCGGCGCGGAGGTTACGAGTGAAGGTTTCCAGATTTTTGGTTTGCCGCCTTATAAATATTATTCGGCGGGCATCGCTTGCTATATGACCGGCAACGACTGGTTGCGTGACAATCACGATGTCTGGAACAATTCGATGAACTTGATGGGCATCACCAACAAGGGCGTCATCGGCTTCAAATACTTTGGCTTTGGTGGCTTGACGGCTGATTCAAAGGGCGTTAAGGCTTTTGATGGCATCAAGCAAGGCGACGGCGCAACCCTCAATCTCAACCTTTCGTCGCAGGGACGCGGCGCGTTCAAAATCCACGTGATGCTCGACGGTCCTTACGCCAACTCCACTTGGAACGGCAAGGAAATCGCTGTGATTGATGTTCCCGCCGACGCTCCCAAATCGCCCACCGTATATACCGTAAAAGTTCCTCAGGTAGAAGGTCTTAGCGGCAAACACGCCATCTATCTCGTTGCCGAGGGTCCCGACCTCGAAGCACCCAAGCCCCGCAATCCGTGGGAACGTGCTCCACAGACTCCTTTCGGTCTCTTTGACCTCCACGGCATCGGCTTCACCAAGGGCGGCGCAACAATCGACATTCCGCAAGTACCTCAGATTGAAATCGTTGCAGACGGCAATAAACTTACCATTCCCGACCAGCCAGTATTCTTCACCAATTTCAACGGCTACTACGAGTGCAACCACTATCAGGTTTACGGCCCATTGACCGACAATTCAACACTGAAAGTAACTTCCAACAACCCCGCCGTAAAAATCACTGTCAGCAAAATAGTTGACGGCAGGGCAACTGCAAAGTGCACTTACAATGGCAAGGAGAAGGTATTCTTGATTAACTAATTCTTGTGTATTGATTTATAAAAAAACAGCGGACATCGCAGAGAAGGCGGTGTCCGCTGGTTTTTAAAATTAAAAATTTGAGATTATGAAAAGGTCAGAAAGATTAATTGTTGTAGAAAAGGCAAAATCTTCATTGTTTGGAATTGACGCCAGGATTTTAGTGGATGTAGAGACAGGTGTTAATTACATTTGGTGTGTAGAAGGTTTTGCTGCAAGCATTACCCCCTTACTTGGCTCCGAAGGCAAGCCGATAGTGTGGTCGAAGGAAGAGATTGAAAGGGAGAAGAGGAAACGATGAATAGCGTAGAAATGTATGTGTAATTAACGGAAATTAACTAAATTTTGCGGTTACAACCGTAATTTTCGATAAAATTTTGCGGTTGTGACCGCATTTTTTTGTCGAATTTTGCGGTTAAAAAGAAAAATGTTTGTATCTTTGCGTCATATTAAACTCCATAATCAAGAAATATGATAGCAAGACTACTAAAACATATCATCACCGACGAACTCAGCAGGGGCAAGGTGATTGTAATATTAGGGGCGCGTCAGATTGGGAAAACGACCCTTCTTGACGAAATTTCTGCCAATACAGACCGCCTTTTGATACTCAATTGCGACAATTATGATGATGTTCAGAGAATTGAAAATCGCACTTCCACCGAACTCAAAAATCTTATCGAACCCTACGAATTTGTGCTTATAGATGAGGCTCAGCGTGTCATGGATATCGGTTTGACGCTAAAAAAAATTGGTGACCTTAAACTCCACGGCACCAAGGTAATTGTTACAGGTTCGTCGTCGCTCGACATTGCCAACCGTGTCAACGAACCTGCCACTGGACGGTTGATAGAGCATTTGATGTTTCCGTTGTCATTGTCGGAACTCGCTGAACATAGTAGCCGTCGCGACGAGGAGCGTATGCTTGCACATAGGCTGATATATGGAATGTACCCGGAAGTGGTTACTGACGCGCCGCACGCCAAGCAATTGTTGTCGGAATTGTCCAACAATTATCTTTACAAGGATATCCTATCCTATAAAGGCATCAAAAAGCCTGAGGTTCTTCGCAAACTTCTCCAAGCCCTCGCTTTGCAAATGGGTAGTGAAGTGTCTTACAACGAACTTTCAGGACTTGTTGGCATCGACCGTGAAACTGTGGAAAACTACATCGACCTTTTGGAGAAATGTTTTGTGATATTCCGTCTCTCGTCTCTGAGCCGCAACCAACGTAATGAAATTAAAAAAGGTAAAAAA
>JAGCRY010000109.1 GCA_017964465.1 Bacteroidales bacterium
GTCAGACGCAATGAAAAACGACAACGCCGATGTCGCCATACCTCTCACGGTGGCTGACTTTGATTTCATAAGCGCGTCGGCAAGCATTTTATGCGCCGGATGATGGGCATATAGAGCGGTAATCATCAATTATAATCAATATTAACAACAAATAAAACAAATCACCAAACGCCAAAAAGCCGAAAGATGTTTTTTGGATATTAACATCTTTTCGGCTTGTTTGTGTTATTGGCGTTTTGTCAGCGGAGCTGACGCATTAGGCTAACCTGCTGCACCCTCTTCCTCAAAGTAGGAGTTGTCATACACTGTTTCGCCAACCTCGCTGTATGGAGTTGCGGAGGCGTAGGTAGTGGTTGTGTGGACTCCGTTTTGAGCATTTTCGATTGCTGCTGCGGCGTCGGCGATTGCCTTTGTCTTGGTCTTGTCCACAGAGTTGATGTGGTGCATAACTTTCGCGCCGAAATAGAATGCAACCATCATCTGGAATGCGGCGAGAAAGTCGCTGAACTCCGCTTCAAGTCCAACAATGCGGACATTGGCAAGCTCGATTACGACCGTGATGAACAGCAATGACATCGTAAGGATGCCACGGATTGTACCACGGGGCATGTTGAAGGTTTCACCGTCACACGGGTTCGGGTTTTCTTTCGTCCAGTCGCCGAATGTGTATTTGCGGAACATCACCACAATGAAAATCGTGGAGATTATCAGCCATACCATCACGGGCATATAGACGCTGAAATAGTATTCAGCCTTACAGTCCCACCAAATATCGACCGGATTGTTTGGTAAATAATCATGCATGGTGTTATTAGTTTTTGTGTTGTGTTTTTTGTTTAATTTTCATGTTTACTTGAACAGGAAGTAGCCCGCGACAAGTCCCAAAGCCGCTCCGATTCCGATTCCGATGGAGGCTAATTTAGCCCTGCGGCGGTACTTGCGTGCCATTTCTCCTGCGGTTATCACGTCCTCGCGGCTCGACTTGAGTTCCGTGACGTAGTAGTCGCGGTCGGTCTTGAGGATGTTGATGAGAGAATCCTTCTGCGCGGATATTTCGGTCAGGGTGTCGCATTTCTGCGTCAGGGTCTTGACCTGTTCTTTAGAGATCTGGTAGAGCCTTCCGGTCTCCACGACAGACCTCATCCTCGCGTCGTTGATGACCCAGAGGGTGTCTCCTTCAGGTTTGACGAGGAGTTCCTGTCCGGGTTTTACGCACTGAAGGGTTATCTGTGCGCTGGCGTTGCCCGCGAATAGCATCGAGAGCAGTGCCATAATGATTATTAGCGTGGTCTTATTCATCTTTTTCATTTCCATAGAGTGTTTCGAAGGCTCTGGCAATCTCGTCGCTGCTCATTTCCTTTACTTCGGTATGGGTGTTTTCAGCTTTGACTTCCATCTCCTTGAGTTTTTTGTCGAGTACTGTCACCTGGTCTTCGAGGTGTGTGATTTCTGCTTCCTTCTGAGTGATAGTCTCATCGTATGCCGCCCTGTGGTCTTCGTCAACTTTGAGGCCTGCCTTCGCCTTCTTTATCATGTCTTCGATTGTGTCAACATTGTTAGTGTTGAACAACTTGTTCTTGATGTAGGTGTAGGGGCCAGCGAGCGCGGCGAAAATCATGGAGAGCGTCGTCCATTTGAAGTTGAGGTATCCAGCCTCATAGAGCACTCCGATGATGATCAGCACGACGAGAACTACAACTATTATGATGATCCATTTTTTCATAGCCGGTGCGATGTTAGGGTTAGTTTATGTCGAGGTATTTTCCGAAGACCCAGCCTTCCACGGTCGTCCTGACCTTGTACCAGCCGTTCTGCTCGCCTACGATGCTTACCATCGTGCCTTTCGGGAGGGGCTGGGCGACGAGTTGACCGTCGGTTTCTGGGCTCGTGCGGATGTTCAGGGTTCGGGCTGCAACACGTCCAATTTCAGGCAGTTGGGCACCGCCGTCATTTTTCCTGTCAGAGCCGAGGAGCTGGTCGCGCAGGGTGTCGAGCGGGAATGCTGGACCCGGGTCGGTCTTTCTTGCCGGCGCGACTTCTTCGTGACCGAGAATCTGCTTGATTGTCGGGTATGCGGATATGAGCTCCATGCAAAGTTGCCTTACTGTCTCAATCTGCTCGGCGGTATATACGTGCCAGTATTTTGGGGTCGATTGGTTACGGTGTATCGCCTCGATGACATCGCTCGGGTTGTAAGCCGCGCCAAACCACGACCTATAGACGTTGCCGCTCTTTGTGAGGGGTCCTGAATTTACAATCTCGATACCAATCGAATACTTGTTGTAACCGGAGCGTCCGCCGTAGCTGCTCTCACCGGCGTGCCACGCTATCTCGTTGAACGGTATGAGCTGCGTGATGCTGCCGTCGCGGTCTATTAACACGTGCGCCGAAGCCTTTACCTTTGGATTTACCAAAGTGTTGAGCGACGACTGGTAAGGCCCTGCAGTATAGTGGATTACGATTGAGTCAGGGTAGCCCTTCTCAAACTCTCCGCTTGTCTTGGTGCACTTGACCATCTTCCTAACGTTGTCTCCGCTTACCAAATAGTCCTTTATTTCTAACATTTTCGGATGTTTTTGTGTGATTTACTCGGTAAAAGTAAGGTTAAAATTTGGTATTTGCAATTTTTTTTGCAAAAAAATGTTATTTCTTTTTGAAATTTCTCTCGAGGTCGGCTCCTACCAAGAACTCCCTCACTACGTTCGGCGGTCCTTCATAGCCCCTAAGTTCCTCTTTTACAAGCACTGCGATGCGTTTTTCATACGGGCTCTTTATGACGCCCTGCACGATTCTGCCTAAGCACTGATTGTAGTCGTTCTCGGTGTAGGTGTAGATTTTCTTTGTGCCGAGCTCCGAGGACTTGATGTAGATGTTCGTGGTCTTCACGACTTCAAAACCGAAGTCCGGGTCGGTCTCCATGGTGTTCTCTATCGTCACCTTGAACTTTCCGTCCTCAGTGCTGAACTCCGTGCCGAGGAGCTTGATGTCCTTCTGCGGGATGATTTTGTGTTCATTGAGGTTCGCGGCGAAAATCATTTGGTTGTCCTTCCACATCTGCCTTACGCTGCCCGTCTCGGGGTCTTCCTCAGGCTCCCATACATAGACGTCCTTGTCGCTGATCATGTTCTGAATCTTCAGTTTGAAGAAATAGAGGCCCGCAGCCTCGTCAGCCGGCTCGATTACGTATGCAAACTTTCCGTCCTTCGACCATCCGATGGGATAGAACTTCTGGAAGAGGTACTCGCTGCTTTCTTTGTAGTATTTCAGCTCGGACGGAGTTGAGTACGCCTGTTTTACGGTCTCCGCCGGCAGCGGCTCGTCCTCGTTTCCATCCTCGTCGGTCTTCTCCTGCTGCTTCACAACCTGCTCAATCGCATCCGCGTTTTGCTCGTTGTTATCGGTGGCAGGCGCCTGCGTCTGCGCCCCGTTGTTCTGCCCGGAATCGCTTTGGGACTGATTGTTGGTCTGCCCGCCGCATCCCAACAATGCCGCTATGATTGCGGTTAACGCCGCTAATTTATTGATTTTAAGAAACTTACTCATCGTATAACTTTCTATGGTCTGACTTATTTTTAAACGGTTTAAAGGTAGTAAGTTTTTTTTAAATATTTGCATTTTTTGCAGATAATTTTGCATTTTTTTTTCATGCCGTTTCATGCGCTTATTTATATAAGGTGTGGCTCTATAATATAAGGTGTGGTTTCATGGCGGAAGAATAATTTTTTGAAAAAAGTTCCAAAAAAATTTGGTGGATTGGAAAAAGGTTTCTACCTTTGCACCGTCAATTAAAAAAGACACGATTCGGGGTGTAGCGCAGTTGGTAGCGTACAACGTTCGGGACGTTGGGGTCGCCAGTTCGAGTCTGGCCACTCCGACAAGACAACAAAGGTTGTTTTGGAGAAACCGCTGAAAAACAGCGGTTTTTTTTATATAAAAAAACTGTGGCGGTTCTTTATCGGAACCGCCACAGTTTTTTTGTGTGTAAGAAATCTTTTGAAGATTCTGTTACTTCTTTGCGCTGAGCAACGGAATCATCTTCTGAGCCTCGCGGGCCTCGGTTGAGGTCGGGTAGTTTGATTTGATTTTTTCATAGACACTGAGAGCATCTGCAACCTTCTGCTGCTTTTCGTATGCCACGGCGAGTTTGAGCATCATCAAGGGAGCCACAAACTTGTTGTCGCCGGCTTTAGCGACCGCCTTGCTGTAATAGGAGACAGCCTTGTCGGTGTCGCCTTTTTCCATGTAAGCGTCGCCGGTCAGACCAATCGACAGCGGCTCGAGCAGCGGGTCGGATGTCGAGAAGCCTTCGAGCATCTTGATAGCCTCATCGAACTGTCCGAGCTTCATGTAGCAAGCGCCGGCGTAGTATTTGGCGTTGTTAGCAGCCTTTGTGCCGGAATAGTTGTCGATGATATCGAGGAAACCAGGATAGTTGCCGTCGCCTTTGAGGGCGAAATTCACGGAGTCACGGTCGAAATAGAGTTCAGCCTGATGCATCTGCGACGAGGCGTTCTCCTCCTTCGGACCTTTGACGAACTTTATGTAAGCCCATACGCCGAGCATAATCGCAACCGCGATGCCGATGACGAGCAGGAACTTCTGCCTGTTTTCCTCCACGAACATCTCAGCCCTGCCGAGGGTGTTCTCGACGTTCTCGAGCTGATCCTGCTCCTGTGGTGTTTGTTCAGTATTTGCCATTTTGTTTACTTGTTGTTTTTCTGTGACTAATTACAAAAAAATCCCCAAGAGCTGTCGGGGATTTTTTTGTATTGAGGTTGTGGTCTCTTTCTTATCTGATTACCCAAAACAAAGGTTAGACAGCCTTATCTTTGTTGACATTGACAATCTTTTCTTTGATGCGGGCCTTCTTGCCGGTGAGTTCCCTTACGTAGTAGATTCTTGCCCTACGTACTCGGCCTCTCTTGTTGACCTCTACCTTGTCGATGAAGGGCGACTCTACGGGGAAAATCCTCTCGACTCCCACGCTGCCAGACATCTTCCTTACTGTGAAAGTTGCGCTGATGCCTGCGCCTTTCCTTTGGATTACAACGCCTCTGAACTGCTGTATGCGCTCCTTGTTGCCTTCTACAATCTTATAAGATACTGTTACTGTGTCTCCACTGTTGAATCTCGGAAATTCCCTCTTCAAGGAATATGCGTCTTCAACTACTTTTAATAATTCCATGGTTTTATTTTTAATAATAATTCTGTGTTTTCTGTGTTTTTTTCGGAGTGCAATATTAGCAACTTTTCCCCGAATATGCAAATTTTTTTATGAATTTTTTTTTTTTATTTTTCATCCATGAAATATTGCCATAGACAACTGACTGTCATACAATATTTTATGCCTCATCACGGCATTTTTACTTCAAGTCGCGCCGTGCGCTTAAGTTTGGGCACTCGGCATTATTTTGTATCTTTGCAGTCTGTAACTTGAAGACAGACATCAATAAAACACGTGTAAAAACTGTATGTTCAGGCACTTACTGAGGACAGCCATCGCCGCCGTCCTATCACTCATGACGGGCTGCCTCGCAAACCCAGAGGCACATGACCTCAACACCGACCCGCCGGAGGCATACCGAAAGGCAAAGCCGCCGGTCGTCGTCGCATACATGCACATCGGCAACAGGATACTCGACAGCCGCTCCATAGACCTCGAGGACGTGGACATCCTGAACCTCGCCTTCACGGTCATCAAGAACAACCATATTGGGCTACTTCATCCTACGGACGCGCAGAACTTCCATGTGGCGCGTAAGCTCAAAGAAAAATACAAGAAGCTAAAAGTGCTTGTCTCCGTCGGCGGACAAGGCACGGAAAAGATTTTCACATCAATGGCGGGCAACGATGCGGCGCGGAAGACCTTCGCGGACGACGCCGTGAGGTTCGTCAGGGCATACGGTCTCGACGGCATAGACGTTGACTGGGAGTTTCCAGGCATGAAAAAGGCGACACGAGCCGCCGACCGCACAAACTTCACCGCTCTCCTCGCCGAACTCCGTTCAAAATTCGACGAGGCTGCGCGAAAGGACGGCAGGAAATACTACGTCACCATAGCATCGGGAGCGTTTGAACAATACCTTAATTATATAGAGCCGCTGAAAGTAACGCCGCTCGTGGACTACTTCTTCCTGATGACCTACGACTTCCACGGCCAATGGAACGAATACAACGGACACCATACAAACCTCTACATCCCCGCCGGCAAGAGCTACGGACACTCTGTGGAGCATATCGTTGACCTCTACATCGGCAGTGGCATCCCGAAATCAAAAATTGTGATAGGCGCGGCGTTCTATGGCAGGAAATGGACGGGCGTGACTATAAAACAAGGCTCCATAGTCTATAACCCGGGCAAGGGCGTAGGCTCTGTGAGCTACCGCAACATCGTCTCGCTCCTTAAGGACAACTCCTACCGCCGCTATTGGGACAGACAGGCTTACGCGCCGTTCATCTACAATGAAAAGCAAAAAATCTTCATAAGCTACGACGACAAAGAGTCCGTGGCGCGGAAAGTGGATTTCACAATCATAAACCAGCTCGGCGGCATAATGTACTGGGAGCATTTTTCGGACGCAAACAACAACGAACTCGCAAAATCCATTGTGGACGAGATGGCGCTCAGGCGCGGCTGCCACGCAAGAATAAGGTTCCCGGGCGGCTATATTGCTAAAAAAATCGAAAAATAACACAAACTTTTTGGAAATCTGAAAAAAATCGCTACCTTTGGAGATTGTTACAGACCATGACACCACAAGAAGCATAAAAATGGACGACAGAACATGCGACTACATACGCGAGGAGGCTCTGAAAATGCAAAACGCCTTCCTCAAAACAATATCCCATGAGATTCGCACACCGCTGAATGTCATTGTGGGATGCTGTGACGTGCTCTCGCAGCCGGACTGCGACAGCGAGACACGTGAGATGCTCGTCCTCCAACTCAAAAGAAGCGTGAGGTACTTGGTGGAGTTCTGCGACAACGCCGCATTCATCAACAGCCTCGAATCGGGGACTGTCACGCCTCATCCTAACCAGTTCGACGTGATTTTCACCCTCGACTTCATATTCAACAGCACAAAAAGCCTCCTCAAATCCGACAAACGCGCCTCCGTATGCTATGTCATGAACAACAACCTCGGAAACGGTGAACACATCTACCTGTTCGGCGACGACAGCCTGATGTACCGCGCGATGTCGCTCATTGTGGAAAACGCGATTAAATTCACAGACGAGGGAACCATAACGCTCTCCGCCTCATTCCAGAACGCGAAAGACGGGCGTGAAATGCTCGAAATCCAAGTCTCGGACACCGGCATCGGAATCCCAAAGGAATACCAGAAGGACATATTCCTCAAATTCTGGAAAGCGCCCCAGACCGGCTCAATGATTTATGACGGCGCGGGGCTCGGGCTTGCCATCGTAAAACTCATCGTCGATTTGCTCAACGGCGAAATAAGCCTCATGTCCGAAGTCGGCAAAGGCTCGGTATTCTCTGTGAGGTTTCCCGTGACAAGATGTTGAGATAAATGTATGGAAATCACAAGAAAAATTATTAATTTTGCACTTTCATTTTAAACAAGGCATATTACAATGAAAAAAATCGTAAAAGTAAGCAATATAGAATGTGGCTCGCCGCAGTTGTTCCTCATCTGCGGGCCATGCGTCATCGAGGAGGAATCCATCATGATGAAGACGGCTGAGCACGTGAAAAAAACGGCTGAAAAACTAAAACTGCCCGTGATTTTCAAATCTTCATTCATGAAGGACAACCGCTCGAGCGTGGACTACTACATAGGACCCGGACTTGAGAAGGGTCTCGAACTCCTCGCAAAAATTAAGCGCGAGTTCCAGATGCCCATACTCTCCGACATCCACTATCCCGACCACATCAAACCCGCCGCCGAAGTCCTCGACGTCATCCAAATCCCCGCGTACCTGTGTATGCAGACCGGGCTTGTGACCGAGACCGCAAAGACCGGCGCAGTCGTGAACCTCAAACACGGTCAGTTCCTCGCGCCTGAAAACATGATAAAGCCGTGCCAGAAAATTGAAGCGTGCGGAAACTCGAAAATCATCCTCACAGAGCGCGGCTACACATTCGGATATAACGACCTCGTGGTCGATCCCCGCAGTTTCTATCACCTCCGCGAGACCGGCTACCCCGTTGTGTTCGACGTGACCCACTCAATCCGCAAATACGGCATACCCTCCGCAGACCCTAACGGCGGCGCACGTCAGTACCTCCGCACACTCGCCCGCGCAGGCGTAGCAGCAGGTATCGACGGTCTTTTCATCGAGGCTCACCCGACGCCCGAAACCGCAAAATGTGACGCTGCAAGCCAGCTGAAACTCAGCGAGTTGGAGGAGTTCCTTAAACCTCTCATCGAATTACACGAAATTGAAGTAAAATACAGATAAAACTTTTTTAGACATGGAATTATATCTCGATTCGGCGAACCTTGCCGAAATTGAAACCGCGTTCAAACTCGGCTTCCTGACAGGCTTGACAACAACGCCGACATTCATGCACCGCGAGGGCATTAACGATGTTGACGGCGTAATCCTCAAACTCTCCAAAATCGTCCCGATCCTCCAGATTGAGGCGCTCGGCCGCACCGCCGAAGAAATCATTTCGGAGGCGCACCGCCAAAACGACCTTGGTCTCGACAAGAACAAGACCGTTTATAAGATTCCTATCTCGCTCGAAGGCGCAAAGGCTTGCTACATGCTCCGCAAAGAGGGCTACCATGTAAACCTACACCTTATATATACTATACAGCAGGCGTTCATCGCAATGCAGGCGGGCGCAACATACATCTGCCCGCTCGTAGGACGTCTCCAGGACCAGGGTCATGACGCGCTCGGACTTGTTGAGCAGTGCGTAAACGCTGTGAACAAGTACAACTACCCCTCGAAAATCATGTTCTCGTCAGTGCGCAACCCTGAACACGTGAAAAACGCCCTCAACATCGGCTGCCACACAATCACTGTGCCATGGAAGGTTCTCCAGCTCCTGCCGCAGAACAACTTCACATCGCTCGGCACCCAGCAGTTCTTCGAGGACACAAAACTCATGACTACAAAGGTAAAGGACATCTACCGCGCCGCAAACTCCACAATCTCCAAGAACGCCACAATCAACGAGGCACTCGTGAAGATGACGCTCTCGAAACTCGGCGCAATCACAATCCTCGAGGACAACGGCTCTCTCTATGGAATCTTCACGGACGGCGACCTGCGCAGGCTCGTGGAGAAGGAAGGCGAATCGGTACTCGGCAAGCCCCTCACATACCTGCCCTCAAAGCAGCCCGTGACTATCGACTCCGAGGCTTACCTCATCGACTCCTCTCAACTCTTTAAGCAGTACAAAATCGACACGCTCGTCGTTACTGAAAACGGCAAGCCGGTCGGCATGTTAGACATCCAGGACTTACTCTAAATTTTCATGATGGAAGAAAGCATCATACATGACCATCTGAAACTTTTTGCCGAAAGGGGAGGGGAGTTCCTCGTTGCTTATCCCGATTTCATCCGCAAAGCCATGAATATCAAGATGATAATCTTTGACTGGGACGGAGTTTTCAATGGCGGGTACAAGGGCGACGGGGTCTATTCCCCGTTCTCTGAGGTGGATTCCATGGGACTCAACATGCTCAGGTTCGGATATGAAATGCTGACGGGCAAAATCCTGCTCGCCGGCATCATTTCCGGAATGGACAACAAAAACACCGAGATGTTCATACGCCGCGAACATCTTGACTTCAAATGCCTCGGCTTTAAAGATAAGAATGAAGGCCTACAGATTGTTTTGAATGAATTTCATACAAAGCCCGAGGAAGTGGCGTTTGTGTATGACGACATACTTGACCTTAGCGTCGCGGAGCAGTGCGGACTGCGGTTCCAGGTAAGGACTGACGCCTCGCCGATGTTCTCTGAGTACGTGAAAAGCCACAATCTCGCCGACTACATCACCGCTCAATCGGGAGAAAGCCACGCCGTCCGCGAGGTCACGGAACTACTTTTGGCTTCCATTGGAAAATATGAAAACACAGTCGAAAGCCGTATGCACTTCGACCCAAAATACGCCGAATATATCGGCAAGCGCAACCAAATCGTGGCTAAACAATATCTGGCTGCGCGTAGATACTGACCTTACATCGCCTCCAACTCCGCTTTCAACTCCTCTATCGCGTGGGGGATATTATCAACGTAGAACTTTATCAACGCCGGATACTGTTCCGGCAATTCGCGTCTCTCCGTCAGGCGTTGGAGCATCTCCATCTTTTCGGCAACGTCGTTGATGCCCATCACGCGGGTCGTGGACTTCGCGATATGGGCAGTACGGCTGATTTCGGCGACGTCGTCCGAAAGTTCGGCGACGATGAAACGCTGCTTGATTTCTTCCGCCTGTGTGAAAAACAGTTCAATCAACTGGCGTTTCGTCGATTTGTCGCCGTCCGTGATGTCGTTGAGGTAAGTAAGGTCTATCATTTCATTTCATAATATAATCAGGCGGGTTCAGTCGCCGGATTGATTAAAAAACTCAGTTTCTCGCCGTCTTCGCTTACGTCCGCCACAAACTCACATCCATCTTTCGCCTCATGTTCGAGGAGAAGTTCGGCGAGTTCGTCCTCGAGGTACTTCTGGATTGCGCGTTTGAGCGGTCGTGCGCCAAACTTCGGGTCGTAGCCCTTGTCTGTCAGGAAGTCCTTTGCCTTGTCCGTGAGCGTGAGTTTGAAATTACGCTCGGCAATGCGCTTATAGAGTCCGTCGAGTTCAATGTCGATGATGCTGTGTATGTTATCACGCGAAAGCGAATTGAAGGTGATGATGTCGTCGATACGGTTCAGGAACTCCGGCGAGAATGTCTTTTTCAACGCCTTGTCAACAATCGCCTTGTTTGTCTCGTCGGGATTGTCGCTTCCTCCGCCAAAGCCAAGCCCGTGCCCGTAGTTTTGAATGTCGCGGGCTCCGATGTTGGAGGTCATTATTATAATGGTGTTCTTGAAGTCGATTGTGCGGCCGCCGCCGTCCGTGAGCCTTCCGTCGTCAAAGACTTGGAGGAAAATGTTATAGACGTCGGGGTGCGCCTTTTCAATTTCATCGAGCAGCACGATTGAATATGGTTTGCGGCGCACCTTTTCGGTGAGTTGTCCGCCTTCTTCATATCCAATGTAGCCCGGCGCAGCGCCGATGAGCCTCGACACGGAGTATTTCTCCATGTATTCACTCATGTCGATGCGGATGAGGGCATCCTTGCTGTCAAACATGTATTCGGCGAGGATTTTGGCGAGTTGAGTCTTGCCGACGCCAGTAGGACCGAGGAAAATGAATGTGCCGATTGGGCGGTTGGGGTCTTTGAGACCGATGCGGTTGCGCTGTATGGCCTTCACAACCTTATCAACAGCCTCATCCTGTCCGATGACTTTGCCTTTGAGCGCGTCCTTCATCTTGCGCAGACGCTGTCCCTCAGCCTCTGCAATCCTCGTTACAGGTATGCCGCTCATCATTGCAACGACTTCCTCGATGTTGCTCTCGTCAACCGTGTCGCGCTTCTTTGAGAGTTCCTTGTCCCATTTCTGCTGCTCGGCTTCGAGGAGTTTGTTGAGGTTGCTCTCCTTGTCGCGGAAACTTGCGGCGAGTTCAAATTCTGGCTGTCAACGGCTTTCAGTTTTTCTTCCTTGATTGCCTGAATTTGTTTTTCGAGGTCGTCGATTGTCTCCGGCACACGGATTTTGGCGATGTGAACACGCGAACCAGCCTCATCCATCGCATCAATAGCCTTGTCGGGAAGGCAGCGGTCGTTGATGTAACGGTCTGTAAGCCTTACACAAGCCTCGATAGCCTCGGGCGTGTAGTTTACATTATGATGGCTTTCGTATTTGTCCTTTATGTTATTGAGAATGTCGATAGATTCCTCCACGCTTGTAGGCTCGACGAGGATTTTCTGGAAACGGCGTTCTAATGCGCCGTCCTTCTCGATTGTCTCGCGGTATTCGTCCAAGGTAGTCGCGCCGATGCACTGAATCTCTCCACGCGCAAGGGCGGGTTTGAGCATGTTGCTCGCGTCGAGCGCACCACTGTTGCCCGCGCCGACGATGTTATGGATTTCGTCGATGAAGATGATGACGTGCTTGTTATGCGCAAGTTCGTTGATGATGGACTTCATCCTTTCCTCAAACTGTCCACGATATTTTGTGCCAGCCACAATCGCGCCCATGTCGAGGGATACGACGCGCTTTCCATACAGAACGCGTGATACCTGCTTCTGCGCAATCTTTATGGCAAGTCCTTCCACAATCGCCGACTTTCCGACGCCAGGCTCGCCGATGAGCACGGGGTTGTTCTTCTTACGGCGGCTGAGAATCTGCACAAGCCTCTCGACTTCCTTCGTGCGCCCAACGATTGGGTCTAAGCGGTTTTCTTCCGCCGCCTTCGTGAGGTCGGTGCCAAAATTATCAAGTACAGGGGTCTCTGTGCTTCCCGGTGTCTCCGTGGAGCTGCCCTGTTTGTTATTGTTGTTCTTGTTAGAGTTATCATACTCCTCGTCGTCGTCATCCTCGTCCTCGTCGGGTATTCCGCCCGCCATGTCGATGATGCGGCTGCGATAGAGCATTTCGGCTGCTTTTTTATCTTGTTTGTTGTATGTCATAATGTGTCTAAATCTTTTTCAGATGCCAAATTTAGATATAATGTTTCATATTTCAAAAATTATTTTATCCAAATCTTTTGTTAAACATATCTAAAAAATTTTTTGATGCAGATTCAAATTCCTAATTTTGCCACAAACTAAACAACTGTATTCAACCAAAGTGTTACACATATTCATCCAAAGGACAGCAATACTGATAATTGCGACGCTTTGCCTTGCAGCTGTGGCTCATGCACAGAGCAAGGTCTATGAAGTGCGCGGCAACCTCATCAACGAGGAGGGAAACGCCGTGCAGTTCGCCCATGTCGTGAATATCAACCGCGCACAGGCTTGCATCAGCGACACCGAAGGACGTTTCCGCACTCTGATGCTAAAAAGCGACACTATAAAGATTTCATGCATGGGATACGAGACGACAGGTTTTTCTATCCATGACCTCGACCTCGACACAGCCGACCATGTTGTGGAGATTGGAGACATAGTCCTGAAACTCCGTTTGTATGAGCTTACCACTGTAAACGTGTATGCGGAGCGGTGGAAGTCCTTCATGTATGACTATGAAAAAGTGCCGATAAAAGAGGAACCGTATTACGTGGAGACCATAGAGAACTGGAAAAAGAACCTCATCGACGTCCGCGAGTTGCAGGAAATACGCCGTGGAACGCTTGGAGTTGGATTTTCATTCGATCCGGCAGGGCGAAAACGCAGGAAGGCGGAGCAGAAGATTGCGGAGTTCAAGCGTCAGGAGGAGTTGAACGAGGCGGCTTACCAAAAATACAACCCGACTGTAGTAGCCGAGATTACGGGGATGTCACACGAGGACGCCACAAAGTTCATCCAGCACTTCAGGTTAGACCGCGATTTCATCTTGTCACGAAATGATTATGACCTCTATCTAATCATCAAACAGTTGCACCAAGAATACTCACGAATTCAACATAACTAACTGAAAACCAATGAAGAAGTTTTTTCAATACATAGCCTACCTGTTCTACAGGATGTTCATTTTCGGATTCCGCATAACTCCGTTCTGGTTGTTGTACTTGGAGTCGGACGTGATAAGTTTCCTGGTTTTCAGAGTGTTCAGGTACAGGGTTAAAGTTGTGGACAAGAACCTCGAACTGTGCTTCCCCGAAAAATCAAAGGAGGAGCGCGACGAAATTAAGAAAAAATACTATTCATACATGATTGACCTGTTCATGGAAAGCCTGAAGGGTTATACGTACCCCGCCGAAAAACTCCGCAAACGCCTTGTGTATGACGACCTTTCAATCCCTGAACGCCTCTACGCCGAGGGAAAATCGATGATTGTCGCGATGGGACATCATGGAAACTGGGAATGGACGACGCAGACCGTGAAATATGAACACAAGCACAAATTCTGCGCAATTTTCAAACCTCTCAAAAACCAATATATCAGCAACTTCACAGTCCGCTGCCGTGAACAGCGCGGAACGCATTTCTGCCCGATTGAAAAGACGAGGTTCGCCTTTGGAATGAGGGAAAAACAGCCCACAGGCTTCTGCATGGCGGGCGACCAGAACGCACCAAACACAAAACGCTCGATTTGGGTGAAGTTTTTCGGAATGGACACTTCATGCCTGCCGGGTATCGAGAACTATGCAAAACTGTTCGACTTGCCGGTGATTTTCATGGAAATCAGGCGAGTGAAGCGTGGATATTATCGTTGTTATGTTTCCATGATTGCCGAAGACCCCTCAAAATGTGAAAAGGGCGAGATTACGCAGAAGTATATGTCTAAACTCGAGGAGGTAATGCGCAATCAGCCAGAGACTTGGCTATGGACGCACAAAAGATGGAAGGCAACATTGAACCCCGACGGAAGCTACGACTACGGGAAATTGTATGAAAATCTTTGATATGAAATTGCCAACCATCATAGATACTCTCAATCAGATTATTTTCCCGGAATCATGTTTGGGATGCGGCAAACGCCTTCACACGGCAGATGACGACCTGCTGTGTTCAAATTGCATCACTCAAATTCCGACAACAGGCCATTACAATTACGACACAAACGAAATTACAGACCTATTCGCCGACAACAACGTGCCACTTGAATACGGTTGCACGTTTTTCAATTTCCGCAAACAAGACTGGACGCAAAACCTGCTCCACAACATGAAGTATTTCAATCATCCGCGTCTCGCCAAGGAACTCGGCAAGGTTGCGGCAAGGGAACTTGTCAGATTAGGGCGTTACAGCGGCACAGAATGGATTGTACCCGTGCCGATGCACGACGAAAAGGTCGGCATGCGCGGGTTCAATCAGGCTGAAATCATCGCCGAAGGGCTGTCGGAAGTGATGAACCTGCCAGTATGCAAAGACGCCATGACAAAAACCGTCAATTCAACAACCCAGGCTTTCATGCAATGGGACGAGCGCGTGGAAAATGCATCTAAAATCTTCATTTCCAGAAGGGTAGGGGAGTTGTGCGGACACCATCTGCTGCTCGTGGACGACGTTTTCACGACCGGCTCTACGCTCATCGTCTGTTCTCGCAAACTCCTCGAAGCAATGCCCGACTGCCGCATCAGCGTATTTGCATTGGCAAAAACGTAGGTACAGACGCAAAATTTTTCGTCCCTACCATCCCAGGCATGACCATGCGCCGTCAGTGAACAGGAACGTGTCGCCTGCCTTGTTCCTCATCCTCGCCGAGAATGTGCCACCATAAAATTTCACGCTCCTAACCTCCAACAATGTCGGGTTAACTGTACATTCATACGACACCCAGAAGTTTGGTGACGTTGCGTCGGCGTCCTTCTTGCTCTTATAGATCAAGAGCGCATCAACATTGAACATGTCCTTCATCGTCGCCTCATCAAACTCGCCGGTCTCCAAGTACTTAAACATCAAGTCCGACACATTTTCGCCAATAGAAGACTTGTAGGTGTCTTTATCAAACTCTTTTGACTTTGGCTCGCCATTGAAGGTCAAGGAAACGAAATAATCGTCTTCATAGCCGTAGATTGTCGTGCGGGCGTTTGAAGTCCTGAAAATGTCGGACAATTTCGCAGTGATGCCAGTATGCTCCGACTGCTCGGAACCCTTTGTGGAAACTGCAAAGACTTTTTGATGTATGCCCCAATCCTTGTCTTCCTCCACTACGCCCTGTGCGCTCGTGCTGCGGCTTGCATGAAAGAAGTAGAATGTAGGGTCTTTCTTGAGTTGTTCGGCTTCGTCATCCTTTTCGTCCGTTGCGCAGGATGAGAACATCGTCATAGCCGCGAGAAGGAGAGCGGCGAATGAGAATGATGGTCTTTTCATGATATGGAAGTGTTTAAAGTTGTTTATAACCAAAAAAGGAACAACTTGATGATTTCCATGAAGTTGTTCCTTTTCATTTTTCTCGTTTCACGCGAAGGTTTCGCTGTTTTTTTAGTTTCCGAGGGACGGTTTGCCAAATACTGAGAACTTGCCGTCGGTAATCTGGAATGTGTCGCCTGCTGTGTTCCTCATGGTTGCCGTGAATGTGCCGGTTGAATAAACGGCGAGGTCAAAATTGACATTCACAGTCGCCTCAGTGGAGAAATAGTAGGTCGAGCCGCCTTCAGCTTCGCCTGCGCTGCGGTAGATAATCATCGCGTCGGTCTTTACGACGTTTGAAGCAGCGTCCGAAATCGTCTCCTTCACAGTCTTGCCCGAAAGAAGGTCGATGAGGGCATTGTTGATTGCGTTGTCAGTAGAAACGCTGAGCCTGTATGTGCCTGAAGTCGTGCCCTTTACGTTGATAGCGAGCTGCTTGCCTTTCTCGAGGCCGGCGATTGTTGTCGTAGCGGTGGAGTTGTCTGAACCGAAGATGTTCTTGAACACGCTCTCGTTTGCGCCAGTGTTGTTCGCGTTCTTCGCGGACTGATAGAATGCGGCAGCCGATGTGGAGAACGCGCCATCCTTTACAGAAGCGGAAAGGCTGTTAATGGGGTTGTTGTTGTCATCGTCATCGTCGTCGCCGCAGGAGGTGAACACCGTCGAAGCAGCCATTGCGAGTGCCATGAGGCAGAATGTAAGTTTTTTCATAGTGAAATTTAAAATTTAATTAGTTTACTTTAATCCTTTGTTGTAAAACGCCGCTAAGATAGCAATTATTTTTTAATCAAAAAATTTTTTTTGTACTTCTCAAAAACATTCAATAACTTTGTAAGCGAGAAAAAGTGCGACATTCCACGAAATGCCAAGGCCTGAAAACATATTATTGTCATTGTTAATCCTATTGCTGACCTCCATCACCCCCGCAATGTCGCAGGACACGTCGGGGCAGGTTTATGAGGCCAGCATGAGGCGTCTTTCTTCCATCAAAGAGGACAGCACAAGGCTCAATGCTTTCCGCGCCGCCATCGACACTTGCTCCACTAAGGAAACCGCAGAGAGGCTTTCGGACGCTTTTGTGGAACTCTCCATAAAAAACGGCTCTGCAAGAAACCTCGTCGTAGCATACATGTATTCAGGATACTTCGCTAACAACAACGGAAACGTCGTGAAGGCTATCGACCAGACTTTCAAGGGGCTTGAAATTGCGGACTCGCTCGACCTGACTTCCATAAAGACCACGCTCCTGTCAAACATCAGCGCGTACCTCGGCAGTATTAATGACCATGAAGGCTCGTTCCAGTACATTCAAAAGGCGCAGGAAGTGGCTGAAAAGGCGGAAGATTACGACAATCTCGTGGAGATATACTATAACATCGCCATTTCATACATCGACCAGGAACTCTATGAATCCGCCATCCAATATTTCAGGAAGGACATCGAGGCTGCCATGAAGACCGGCGCGTCTAACACCACGGAGCAGGAACTCACAATCCAGTCCCTCCGCATAAAGAACGCCATGAAACTCCATGACACCGCCGCCGTGCTCGGGCAGACGGATTATGTAAACACACTCATGGGCGAGATTCACCGCATCGAAGACCCAAGCGGCATTTCAAACTTCTGCATTGCGATGATTACCAACAACATAGACGCCGCCGCACTCGCGCCGCACCGCCGTGATGAATACCTCAAAAAATGCGGCGAATATTTTAATATTCTCCGCAACACAATTGAAGAATCCGACGCAAAATTCCTCGAAAAGGTGGCTTTCAATCCCCACTACGCCCGCTACCTCGCCGTATGCGGAAAGACCGACCAGGCATGGAACCTGCTGAAAGACACCACAAACTTCCTCGACAACGACGGCTACGACATGGCGATGTATGAATACTACAAAGCCAAAAATGACCACAAGAACGCATACAAGTATTTCTGGAAAATAAACCGCAATAACTACAAGAAACATTCCCTCGAGACTGCCATCCACTATGAAAAGTCCGAATCCCGCTCAACATACGAACAGCGCATCGCCGAACTCCAAACAAAGGCGCAGGACAGGGACAAGGATTTTGAGGAAACCAAACATTTCAACATGATTGTAAGGGCGTGTTCCGCAGGGTTGCTCATGATTGGCTTGGCGATAATGGTTGTGTGCCTATACAACATCCGTCTGCGAAACAAAGCGAACCGACAGCTCAAACAATCCACCGAGGAACTCCTCATGGCAAACGAGGAGCTGAACATGCAGCGCGAGGAAATCCTCAGCCAGACAAACGAAATCCAGCAGCAGAGCGGCATCATCACATCGCAGCGCGACGTCCTGAGCGCATACAACTACCAGCTCCTCGACTCCATAAACATCGCACGCGACATACAGAGGGCTGTCATGGTCTCCTCCGAAAAACTCCGCGAAGCCGTCGGCGAGAACTTCATATACTGGAAGCCCCGCGACATCGTTTCCGGCGACTTCTACTGGTGCGCAAAAATCGGGCATCTGTCATTCCTCGCCGTCGCCGACTGCACGGGTCACGGCGTGCCGGGAGCGTTGTTGAGCATGTATGAAATCTCCATGTTAAACGACATCGTGCTGAGAAACTCCCATTCAAACGCCGCAGAAATCCTCATGACGCTGAAGGACACTTTCGTGAAATCATTCGTTTTCGACGAGGAACAGTATTTCCTTGACGGAATGGACGTTGCGTTCATCATCTTAAACCATGACTCCATGACCCTCGACTACGCAGGAGCAAAACGCCCGCTCATCATCGTTCGTAACGGCGTCCTCCATGAATACAAGCCCGACAAAATCAGCATCAGCTACAACCCGACGCGCAAGGACGAACCCTTCACAGACCATCAAATCCAAATCCGCAAGGGCGATATGTTGTACGCCTTTTCAGACGGCATCTCCGACCAGTTCGGATATGAAGACGGCGTTACAAAATTCGGTTCGCGCCAGCTCCAAAACATACTCACCGAAATGTCATTCTTCGACCTGCCCGCACAGAGAAGAATCATTGAATCCTCCGTTGACAACTGGCGCATCGGCGCATTCTTCGCCGGCCTCACCGAAATCAAAGCCCCGCAGCTCGATGACCAGCTGCTGATTGGGGTGAGGATATAGCCAACTTCTTCCTAAAAAAATGCCACGTCACCAACGCGCAGAAAATGCCTGAAACGATGTCCGAAACAGGCTGGACGGTCTGAACGGCGCGGAGTCCGAAGAAATGCGGCATTATTATTATATAAGGTATATACACAATCCCTTGCCGCATGAGCGACGTCATGGAAGCCAGCAAC
>JAGCRY010000110.1 GCA_017964465.1 Bacteroidales bacterium
ACGCCGTCGATGCCGATGCTTGAAATCGACTGTTGGGCGTTTTGTTTCACTTTGGGCTTGGCGTGGTATGCGATGCCGAGGCCGGCGAGGTTGAGCATCGGGAGGTCGTTTGCACCGTCGCCAACTGCGATAACTTGTTGAAGGTTAAGATGTTCGCTCTGTGCAATAAGGCGCAACAAATCCGCCTTGCGTTTGCCGTCCACGATGTCGCCAACGTAATTGCCGGTGAGTTTGCCGTCCACGATTTCAAGTTCGTTGGCATAGACATAATCGATGCCAAATTTTTCTTTCAAATATTCGCCAAAATACGTGAAACCGCCTGACAGAATGGCGATTTTGTAGCCGTATTGTTTCAAAATTTTCAGTGTACGCGCCACGCCTTCGGTGATTGGGAGATTTTCGGCGATTTCCTTCATCACGCTTTCGTCCAAGCCTTTGAGCAACGAAACCCTGCGCTTGAAACTTTCGCAAAAATCGATTTCGCCCCTCATCGCCGATTCAGTGATTGCCTTCACCTCGTCGCCAACTCCGGCGCGCATTGCGAGTTCGTCGATTACCTCGGTCTGAATCAACGTGGAATCCATATCGAAGCATATCAGACGGCGGTTGCGGCGGTAGAGGTTGTCTTCCTGGAACGAAATATCGTAGCCGCGCTCCTGTGATAGACGCATAAACTCGCTGTGCAACAATGGTTTGTCTTTTGGCGTACCGCGCACCGACATCTCCACACAGGCGCGTGTCTTGCCTTTGAGAGCCTCGTCTTCCACGAGCGGCACACGTCCGGTAAGACGAGTTATGGTATCGATGTTAAGATTTTGATCCGCAAGCACTTTGGCAACGTCAGCAATCAACGACGCCGATATGTCACGCCCCAAAAGCGTTACGATGTGGCGGTTTTTGCCTTGGAGGCTCACCCAATGATTGTATTCTTCCACCGACACAGGCGCAAACCTCACCTGCACGCCCATTTCGCAACTTTTGAAGAGCATTTCCTTCAAGATGCTTCCCGACGCCGACTTGTCGCTCTTGAACATTATGCCAAGCGACAGCGAACTGTGAATGTCTGCCTGACCGATGTCAAGTATGGTTGCGCCGTATTTGGCGATGATGGCGGCGAGTTGAGACGTCAAGCCGGGCTTATCGACACCCGTGATGGATGCCATTATTATTTCGAAATCGTTCATATTTCCAATTTTCTTGTTTAGGCTGCAAAGGTAATAATTTTTTGCAATTTCCAAAAACATCAATTATCTTTGTGGCGAAGATGTTAACGATAAAAATGGACTGTTATGGAAAAAGATTTTCTCGTGCGCTTCGACTTCGCGATTAAGAATATGCTCCGCGACAAGAAGAATTTTGACATTCTCGAAGGTTTCATCGAGGTGTTTCTTGGAAAAAAGTGCCAAATTCAGGAAATTTTGGAGAGCGAGGGCAATCAGGAATACGACGAAGACAAGTTTAACCGCGTTGACATAAAGGCGAAGGACACCAATGGCGAAATCTTCATCGTGGAGGTGCAGACCACGCGCTACACCTACTATTTGGAAAGGATGCTCTACGGCGTGTCCAAAGCCATCACCGAGCAACTTGGGCAGGGCGACAAATATGGCGAAATCAAGCAAGTGTTCTCCATCTCCGTGGTTTATTATGACCTCGGCGAGGGCGACGACTATTTCTATGAATGTAAGTCTGATTTTTACGGCGTCCATTCGCATACCATCCTCAAACTCAACCGTCGCGAGGAGTTGTCGCTCGAAGAAATCAAAAATGGCGACACTCGCAAGTTCAAATACACCGAGACATACGCGAGCGATATTTTCCCAAGGTATTTTTTGATTAGAATCAATGCCTACAAGAAGTTCATCGCCGACGCTATGGGCGAATGGATGGAATTTTTGAAAAACAACAGCATCAAGAGCGACACCACCGTGCCGGGTCTCCAAGCCGCCAAGGAAAAACTCACGTTGCTCAAAATGACCAAGAGTGAGCGCATTAGTTATGAGCGTCATCTCGATTCCATCCGCAACGAGAAAGAGGCGATTTTGACGGCGGAAACCGACGCTTTCATCAATGGACGCACCCAAGGCATTGAAGAAGGACGTGCCGAGGGCATTGAGAAAGGACGTGCTGAGGGCGAACACACCAAATCCCTTGACATTGCTCGCCGCCTCAAATCCAAGGGCGTTATGACAGATGCGGAAATTGCCGAAATGACAGGGCTTTCGGTGGATGAAGTAGCAAAAATATGAACGATGTTGGCACAAAATATCCACTCTCCGACACACAGTATGCCGTCTATGCCTATTGCAAGGCGCACCTTGAAAATGCTGTGTATCAGATTTGTATGAAATTTGGTCCGTACCACGGCATCGATGCTCGCCACCTGAAATTTGCCGTGGAAACTGTCATCAATCGCCATCCGATTTTTAAGGTTCGTATTGTCAACGATTCCCACGGCAGCCCCGTAATGCAGCGCAACGACGACGAGCCGCCAATTGTGGATTTTTTGGATGATTTTCAACGATTCCAAAACACGATTTCCATACACGACCGCCTTTATAATATTGCCATTGTTGACGACGCAAACGACTGTACATTAATAATTTGCGTGCATCATTTGATATTTGATGGATATTCGATGAATGTTTTTATAGACGAAATTTCCACGGCATATCAGGGCGGCACGGCGGTCAGTGAAACGAAAGATTTTTTTACTATAATTCTTGATGAAATCCAACAAAAAAAATCCGAAAAGTATCAACAAGCACGAGAATTTTTCCTTCAAAATTTTCCACCTGTTTCGGTGCGCACTTTTCCGCCGTATGATTGTTTCGGGAAACAATATTCGCCATCGTCTTTTACACGTCAATTGCCTGTAACACTGCGATATTGGCAAAAATTATGCGACATATTTGGTTTTAGTGGCAATGTGATTAGCACTGCAATTTTTGCATTGGTTTTGGGATGTTTTTGCGGCGAAGATGAGACGAGGTTTTCTACTGTATTTCACGGGCGACACGGTCGCGATATGGAGCGTACTTTGGGAATGTTGGTAAAGACAATTCCAGTGTCGGCAACGTGGCATGGCGACGAATTGATTGCGGATTTGATGCGGCGAATACGTTGGCAGTCAGCGCGTTGTATGGTCAACGATATTTATCCATTTTCGGAAATCAAGAAGATTTGCGGCGGATTTTCCGATATAAGTTTTGTTTATCAGGGCAACACCAATCACACGCCCAATTTTTGTGGTCAAGATTTAAAGTTGTCATTTTTAACGCCATCATTTACAGGTAGTTCGCTGAGTATGGAACTGTGGTTTGGTACTCAGAATTTGGAAATGACAGTAGAATATGACGCTGCCAAATATTCTCGGCAACTTGTTGAAAATATGATAGATGCGTTTTCGTCGGCGTTGATTTCGATTGAAAATGCAAATACAATCGGCGAAATCAGTTTTTTGTCGCCGAAGATGACCGCAAAATTAAATGATTTCAACGCCGATGCCCGCGCCGCAATTGACAACGATATTATAAAAATGTTTTCAAAAACTGCCGCTGAAAATCCGTTCGCAATTGCTGTAAAATATTTGGACAAATCGCTTACATACAAAGAATTAGACGAACTTACCAACCGCCTTGCCAATCACCTAATAAGCCGTGGCGCGGGCGTTGGCAAACGTATTGCAATTTTGACGGAGCGCAGCGAAATG
This sequence comes from Bacteroidales bacterium, assembly GCA_017964465.1. Classification (GTDB taxonomy): domain Bacteria; phylum Bacteroidota; class Bacteroidia; order Bacteroidales; family UBA3824; genus UBA3824. Next base: position 3,713 of record JAGCRY010000110.1, read on the forward strand.
TTGGTGGTGTTGCCGTTGGCGGTATTGAAAACTGGCGCGGCATACGTCCCGCTTTCGCCCGAATATCCCGACGAAGTTTTGCAACGACAATTAAATTTTTGCAATGCCGATATTTTATTGAGGGACAATGATTTAGATTTAAATTTTCCCGACACAAGTCCGCCCGAAACCGTAAAAAACGAATTTGCAATATTTTTCACCTCCGGCTCCACGGGCACGCCAAAGGGCATCAAAATCACACATCAAAACATTGTTGCGTATTGTCAATGGTATCACAAGTATTTCCGTCCGCAAATGGGCTGTGTGATAGCGGCTTACAACAATTTTAGCTTCGACGCTTCCATCACAGACATTTTTCCGGCGTTGACATCGGGCGCAACTGTTGCCATCGTGCCGCAGAATATCAAAAAAGATTTGTCGTCGTTGGCAGATTTTTGTGATGATAACAATGTGGAAATCATCGACTTGCCAACTCAAATTGGTCGCATTTTTGCCGCAAACAAACGTTGCAAAACTTTGCAACACATCGTCCTTGGCGGTGAGGCTGTCGCGCCGTTCCATAATTGCGGTAATTGTCACATTTACAATCAATATGGCCCCACCGAGACCACCGTTGCCGCAACAATTTATGAAATCCAAGGCAACGAAGTCTCTATCCCAATTGGCAAACCGTTGGATTGTGTAAAAATTTATGTTGTTGACAATTATGGACGGCGTTTGCCTGTGGGCGCAATTGGCGAAATTTGGATAGCCGGGGCACAGGTTTCGGATGGATATTTAGACGTTGATAATAATTGTAACAAACTCACTATCAATCCTTTTGACGATAATCCTGACTTCCATCGAGTATTCCGCTCTGGCGATTTTGGTCGTTGGCGCGAGGATGGCAATTTGGAATTTTATGGGCGGCGGGACAATCTCGTAAAAATTCGTGGTTATCGTGTGGAAATCAGCGAATTGGAATCGGCATTGAAGCAAATTGACGGCGTATCGGATGCCGCCGCAACCACTTTTGAAGATGCAACTGGCGTGTTGCAAATTTCGGCTTTCGTGGTTGGCAAACTGCACCTCGACCTTGCCGAAATCCGCCAAAAACTTAGTCGCAAATTGCCGCCGCAAATGTTGCCGCAATCGTTGCAACAGATTGACATTTTGCCCACCACGCCCAACGGAAAAATCGACCGCAAACATCTACCGAAACCGATTTCAATATCAAAAATTAAAAATTTTATCGCACCGAAATCAACACTCGAAAAAACTATCTGTCAGGCGTTTGCAGAAGTTTTAAACATTGCCGAAGTAAGTGCAGATGCCAACTTTTTTGAGATTGGCGGCACGTCAATTTCGGCGATGCAAGTGGTAGTCAATCTCGAAAATCAAGGCTTAAAAATCAAATACGCCGACATCTTTGAGCATCCCACAGCGCAAGAACTCGCCGCAAGTGATTGGAGTGCGGGCATCCCTGCCCGCTACACAGATTGGGGTGCGGGCGGCACGCCCGCTATTGGCAGGCGGGACGCCTGCGCTCCAACCGCGTGTACCTCAGCCGTGTGCGCCTCACTGGCTGCGGATTTTGTAGCGGACGACACGTCCGCTGGCGGGCGAGCCGCCCGCACTCCAATCCCAATCCTCACCGGCGCGACGGGCTATTTTGGGGCGCATTTGTTGAAGGAATTAATTGAAAATAATTATGAAAAAATCTATTGCATCGTCCGCCCAAAGGATGGCGAATCTGCCGCTGAACGGTTGGGAAAGATTACAAAATATTATTTCGGGAAATCTTTATTAGATAATGTAGAAATAATTAGCGGCGATATTGCCAATCCGCAGATTTATAGTCAATTAGATTCAATTATTACCAAAGATACAACCATAATCAACTGCGCCGCAATTGTAAAGCATTTTGCCGAAAAAAAGATTTTGCAAGCCGTCAATGTGGATGCCGTAAAATATTTGATTGATTGCTGTAAAAAACACGATTGCAATTTTGTGCAAATTTCAACGTTGAGTGCCGCCGTGTTGCCCGGTAAGGTTGTTGACGAACAGACAGTTTGCCCGTTGCCGCCGGATGCTGTGCCATACGCCGCAAGCAAGTGGCAAGCGGAGCAATTGACATTTGCTGCCGCCGCCAATAGATTGAAATTCAAACTAATACGCCTTGGCAATCTCGCGCCACGCAGCACGGACGGTATGTTTCAAATCAACGCCAACGAAAACGCAATTATGAATTTCCTGAATACCGTCCGCGAACTTGGTTGTTATCCTCAAAGCCTTGAAAAACAACGTATTGACTTTACGCCAGTGGATTGCGCCGCCCGCGATGTCGCCCGATTAATCTCCGTATCAACATCGGCGGTATTTCACGTTTTCAATCCTCAAAAAGTTGCTGTAAATGAGATTGTTGCAGCCCGTGCAATACCTGACGAAGATTTCCGTCGGTTGATACAGGATTTGCCGTTGCAACAAAGGATTCCTCTGTCGTATTTTTCCGCCGCCAATCATTGCGATTGGAACAATGATTTCACTGTCAAGGTGTTGGCAAGCCTTTAAACCAATTCGACTTTTTTCGGATATTTGATGAGCCTAACATTAGCGTCAATATCCTTTGCGCCAAAGAGATAACTGCC
>JAGCRY010000111.1 GCA_017964465.1 Bacteroidales bacterium
CGTCGTTGAAGGTGAGGTTTACATCTTGAAACAAGATGCGCTTGCCAAACTGTATGGCGAGGTTTGAAACTGTTATCATTACTATTAGATGGATTTTTACGGGGACAAAGGTAATGATATTTTTGGGAATGTGCAAAAGTATTTTTCAAAGTGATAAAAAAAGCAAAAACGGGTGGCTTTCGCCACCCGCGTAATTATTGATTCTTTATAAAAGAATGTCGGTAGAGTTCTCCGGATTATTTTGGTGCGCCCATGCCCCACATGCTGGGACGGGTGGATTTTATCGGGTCGCCCATTTCGGATTTTTCGTTGTTTTGCTCGTCGAGTTTAAATAGCTGGAATTTGGTGTTGCCCTTGGTGTAAGGCTTCCATGCACCGTCTTGTGCGCCGTTGGGGTTGCTGTACTTGGCGAAATTGGTCCAGGCGGTGAGCATCTTCTCGGAGAGATCCCAGTCGCCTTTCACCCACGGACGCCAGCAATGCTGCAAACTCTTGAATACATACCACAAATCAGACGAGTGGAATGCGCCTTGGAGATAATCTTCTGGGTGCGAGCCGTCGTCGGGAAGAGGACGTGCAAATTCGTATGCCCAAGCCTTTGCGCCCTTTTCCTCGCGGTTGAGACAGAATGCAGCGATGCCGTCAGCCATGTCGCCGAGGTCGTCCTGGGTGTAGCCAATCATGTAGGGAACATCGGCGAGAGAGCCGTCTTGTGCTGCGTCGTCAAAACTCTTGGTGTTGCAGTAGCCGTCAACGATGGGCATACCAGTCATGAAGGCGTTCTTCTTGGTGACGCGGTTGTAGATGGTGCCGATGGTGTAGATGACCTCAGTGGAAGCTTTGCGCATCTCTTCGAGATTGTTGTAACCTGCCCAGTCAAGCACGGTCTTGTTTTGTTTTTGAGCTTCGTCGAAGGTGAGCACGGGGAACATTCTGCGCATATTAGCATCGGCAGCCGCGCCCTTGGGAGGTGCAACGGTCATGCCGCCGCCCGACATGATTACAGCCTTGTGGAAGAGCCCTTTTGACAATGGGGATGCGCAGATGGTCTTTACGCTGCCAGCGCCCGCGCTCTGTCCGAAAATCATCACGTTGTCGGGGTCGCCGCCAAACTGTGCAATGTTTTTCTTAATCCATTTGAGAGATTCGATTTGGTCGAGGATGCCATAGTTGCCCGAAACCTTGTGCGGGCTTTCGGCGGAGAGGTCGGGATGTGTGAGGAAACCAAACACGCCAAGGCGGTAGTTGATGGAAACAAGGATTACGCCTTTCTCTGCCCATGCCTGAGCGTCAAACTCCGGCTCTGAACCCCAGCCTTCGCGGTAGCCGCCGCCGTGAATCCACAGAGCAACAGGTAGTTTTGCGTCTGTCTTGCCTGCTGCGGGTGTCCATACGTTGAGGTAGAGACAGTCTTCGCTGTAAGGCGATTCTGCTCCGTAGCCCCATTCGGTAGCGTAGCCGCCCGGATAGTGAACAGCCTGATAGCCAGGATGTCCGAATCTGTCGCAAACCTTCACGCCCTTCCACGGCACTACGGGTTGCGGCTCTTTCCAACGGAGGTCGCCGATTGGCGGTGCGGCATAGGGAATGCCACGGAATACGAATACGTCTTTGATCTCTGTCGGTACGCCTTGTACCTGTCCGCCCTCGATGGTCAGGACGGGGGATTCAGCCTTCGTGCAACTCTGCTGTTCTTGTTGCTGTGCTTGCTGACCCTGGCAGCCTGCGAGCAATGTCGCTGCTACTGCTGCCGTCAATATTTGTCTTCTCATAATAAAAGTAGTTAGTAGATGTGTGTTATTGTTTAATTGTGTTTATTGTCTATTCTCCTTGCAAGTCGTTGATGTTAGTCTGAATGTAGGCCTCTATTTTGCGTATGTTTCGGGTAATATTGGGAATGTCGTAGTTTCTGATGTCGATGGCAAGTTCGTCGGCGAGTTCAATGCCTTTTTCTATTTTGTAGTGCTCCGATTGTTCGCGGAGTTGAGCTACAAATGATTCCAACGCTTCAAACGAAATCTGCTGCTCCATTTCGTGGTATTGCGGCATAAGTGTGTCTTTGAGTACAGAAATGTATTCGCGCATCGCGTCGGAACTTTTGCGACGGTTGGAGTTCTTGGACTCATTGTGATGGTTTGCATTTGCGGTGTTGTCGGATGATGCGTCGTTGAACTTTTCGGAAGCGATGCCAGGAATCGTCACGGAGAAAATACTGCCCTTACCTTGCTGTGACTGTATGTCTATGGTTGCGCCTATCGCGTCCGCCATTTTCTTTGTGAGAGGCATGCCCTTACGGCTGTCAGGATCAGCAAAAATGGAAGCAATCTGTTGTTCCGAGAGTCCAACGCCCGTGTCTTCAATGGAGAATATGATGTCGGTTGCTGGACCGTTTGGCTGTGCCGTTATGCGAAGTTTGACGTAGCCTTCTTCGGTGTATTTAATGCCGTTTGAAAGTATGTTGAACAGAATTTGCCTAATCCTTATCTCGTCGAGATGGAGCGAAGTAGGTATGCCGGCGTTAGTTTCAAACTTGTATTTGAGGTTTTTGTCTTCGGCGCGACTTCTGAAGATGTCAAATACTTCTTTCGCCAATATCAATGGGTTAACTTCTTTTGTCGTGGACTGTTTCCCTGCCTCAACTTCTGTGAGTTTGAGTAGGTCTGTGAAGGTTTCGTTGACAAAAAGGGCGGAGTTGAGAGCAAGTTTGAGCCTTGATGAGGCGTCCTGCCCCTTGACATCGGGTGTAAGTTGTTCACAATTATAGAGAATTGTCTCAATCGGTGTTTTGAGTTCGGATGCAATACCGAGTATGAACTCGTTTTTAGCCTTGCTGCCCGACTCGGCGGTGCGTTTAGCCATGCGGAGTTTAGATTCAGCCGCTTTTTGGCGTGAAATGTCCCTTACAACTACAAGCACCTTGTCTTCGTCGCAGCGTGTGAACTGAGCCTCATTATATATGGTGTGGGAAGGGTCAGAACCTTCCGTTTCATATTCTGCGTATTGAGGTTCGCCGGTTTTCCTGACGGTGTTGAAGGCGACAAGGAATGGCAACAAAATGTCAGGCGGGAGCATTTCCCTCATGTTTTTACCAAGGTAAGTGTTTTGTTCCTTGATGTTAAGTTCAGGAATGCGTGCAAAAATGTAGTTTGCTTTGTTGTCGAGCAGGAATATTGATTCCGGCATCATTTCGATTATGTTGTCGGATGCGGAGTTGTATGCGGCGAGTTGCGCCTCGGCTATTTTGCGCTCCGTAATATCTTCGATGATGAGGATGCCGCCCTTCTCTATGCTTGTGCCAGTCTGGTCTGCGTATGACTTGTATGATATTGACGCAAAAACTTCACCGCCGGGCGTGTTGACCTTGAGTTCACTTTTGGAGATGCTGTCTTTGCCTGGGTCGCTATTGGATTCAATGATTTCAAACTGCTTTTGTGGTATAACCGTGTAGATGTCCTGTCCGATGATGCTTTTGTTTTTAAGCCCGAAAATCTGGATGAATCTTTCGTTTACAGCCGTAATGATGTGCTTGTCGTTGAACTGAACAATGCCGACAGGCGTTTTGCGGAAAAGCAAGCGGTATTTTTCTTCGGAGTTGCGGAGTTCGGTCTCGGCTATCTTGCGCTCCTTGATTTCCTGCTCCATGCGACTGTTTGAGAGTGAGAGGTCGGCGTTGTGGCGGGCTTTCTCCTTGTAGCGGAAATAGTAGATAATCACCACGGCTATCACGAGCGCAATGATTATGGCGAGGAGTGTTATGTTACGGTTGGACTGTTTGCGTTCGATGAGGAGCTTTTCTTTTTCGGAGTTCACTTGGATCATGTCGATTTCTTTCTGAAGTCGTTGACTCTCCATACTGACTTGAAATTCAGAGAATTGCTCCTGCTTCTTGAGATAATAAACGGAGTCACCGGTTTGTGCGTAACGTTCACAATATTTAAGCGCAAGGTCGTTGTTGCCGAGTTTTTGATGGCTGAGGTAGAGAATTTCGCAGGCGTTGTGCTTTACGATTATTTCTTCTGTGCCGTGCGTAATTTCCTCTAACTGAGCCTCTTGTATAGCCTTTGTCGCGTTTTCGATGGCAGCGTCATATTCTTTTGAGGCGTACTGAAGACGACCGAGTTTGATGCGCGTGAGAAGAACATCGTGGCGCATGTTACATTCATAAAACAGCGACAATGCGGTCTTATAGAATGATTCGGCTTTTTCACGTTGTCCAAGATCCTCGTATGTCAGTCCAAATGCAAAATATGTGCGGGCGATTGCGCGGCGGTTGTCGCTGACGGTGTAGTCTTTGAGGTTGTTCTCAAGGATTGCTATTGCCGAATCGCTTTCGTCGAGTTTTGAATATGCCATCGCGATATAGAGGTTCGTCTCTGCTGATTTGCTGGCAAGGCCAAGAGAGTCGTATATCTGCTTGGATTTTTTGAGGTTCGGGACTGCGTTGTCTTCATTTGTAATGATGTTGACCCTGCCGAGGGTTGACAGTGCGTATGCCTTTGTCATCGGGAAATTGTTGCGGTCGCAGATGTCGATAGCTTTGATGCAATATTCTTCCGCCATGTCATAAACCTCCTGCTGACGGTAAGTCTGTGCAATGTCCACGAGACATTCTGCAAGCGGTTCTTGGCGGTTTAATATGGAATTTATCTCAAAAGCCTTGAACATTCCGTCCATCGCCAAATAATAAACCCTTGTATGGTAATAACATTTGCCGAGTGTGGCGTATGCAGTGGCAAGAGTGATGCTGTCGCCTGACGCTTGAGCTATCTGACGGGCTTGAGCGGCGTATTCGAGCGCGATGTATGGTGCGGCGTCGATTGTGTCGTTGCATTGCTGGATGAGCCGTCTGAACTGCGTCGTGTCGGACTGTGCGTTGACAGTGCTGTTGATGGCAACTGCCATAATCGCTGTCAAGAGCGCGATGATAATATTTTTAGTTTTCCTGTGCATATTCATTCCTTGTTCTTAAAAATGGCGCGTCATACTCCTGCGCGGTTGTACTTGATGGTGAAACTGAAAGTGGAGCCTTCGTTTTCCTTGCTTTCCACTTGCATCGTGCCTTGCATACATCTTACAAGCTCATTGGAAATGGAGAGCCCGAGTCCATTGCCGCCGTATTGTCTTCTTGCACCTTCGTCGCCTTGTCTGAATTTTTCAAAGATAGTCTGCAACCTGTCTTTGGGGATTCCGATGCCTGTGTCACGGACGAAGAATGTAACTTTACCATCGTCAATCTGCGCCCCGATTTCGATTTCCCCTTGTTGCGTGAAAGTCACGGCGTTGGAGATAAGTTTCCTGAATACTTGACTGATGTACTGGTTGTCGGCGTAAATCAGGGATTTGTATTCGTCAATCGGTGCGGTGCGTTTTGCCTCTATCGGCTTGCCGGTGTCGTTGAGGGCGTATTGCAAGCTGGAGAAAGCCTCTTCCACTATGTTGTTGATGCTGCATATTTCATGCCTTAATTTGATTTGTCCACTTTCAATTTTGGACAGTTCCACGATGTCGTCAATGATTTCGAGTAATTTTTTACAGTTGTCGAAAATCGTGGAGATATATTCGTTGTGTTTTTCCTTGTTAATGCCAGACAGAACCATCTGTGCAAGTCCACATATCATGCTTGCGGGAGTGCGGGTTTCGTGGGCGATGTTGGATAGGAAGATGGTTTTGAGGTTGTTGGACTGCTCGGCGCGTTGTTTTTCCTCGAGAAGTTCGGTCTGGTAGTGTTTGAGTTCAGTGATGTCATTAGACAATATCTGAACAACCTTTTCGCCAAATAGGTCGTTTATGAGTTGCATTTGGCATTGGTACCAGCGGTCTTTGCCGTTTACCTGCAACTGAACGCGGCGCATGATGGGCTCTCCTGTCTTGAAAACTTGGCGGACGTATTCCATGTCTATGAGCTTTTGGGCTGGTACGTCCTGTTGAGAGCCAGACAAGAGAGACTTGTCGTCTTCCTCGAAAAGTTCTATTGCGGATTTGTTGAGCAATATGATGTTGCCTTCAACATCCACGATTATTATGGGCTGTGAAATGCCGTTGAATAGTGTCTTATATCGGTTTTCACTTTCCGACAGTTCGCGACGAGCCATGATGAGGCGGCTGTCCATGGGTTGTGTAGTGTCAATTTCGGCCGAGGTGTCTGCGTATTTTGTATTGCAGGTGTCGCCGGCTATAATCTCGAAATGGGCGACGAACGATGTATGGCTGAAACTTGCAATGGATGCATTGAAAACGCTGCCGCCTTCTGAGATTTCATCTTCTTTCTTGTCGAGAGTTTTTGACGTGATGGCTATAGTTTCGAGCCATTGTGGTGATTTGAGGAGCGACAATGCCGAATTTGATTTGCCGATGATGTCTTTGGCTTCGAGATGGAAGAAGTTTGCAAACTTGCTGTTCACCCTTATGAAAACGAAGTCGATGGGGTAGTTGTGATCGTCAGTTATGATTTCACCCGCGAATGCTGGCACTAAGAGTGTGCTGAATATCAGTTCGACGGCATTTTCCATGTCCCTGATTTGGGACGAGAGGTCACAGTCATGAAGATTGTCGAGGGGATCATTTTCGCCGAACAGGGTATATCTCCTCAACAACCTCTTGAGCGCGGAGTTTTCGCGCTGGAGTTTTTCGATGCTCTGTGTGTATTCTAATATGTCGTCTTCTAATATCATTTCGCTGTCATTTGGTAATTGTTTCAAGCAATTTTTTGGCGTAGTCGTAGTAATAGTTTGCGCTTTGGTTGTATAGGTATGGACGGAGATTCATGATGGTCTCTTTGAGTGTTTTGGGGCAGTTGCTGTATTCTTCGTTGTCGATGCCGCTGTTTTTTTCGTAGATGTAGTACATGACGATGTTTATGTCTGTCATCGCCTTGATTAGCACCGACTTGATGTCCATGGAGTCGTCGGTGTCGAATATCTTTTTGGCTTTGATGTAGCAATTTTTTGCCTCTTCCATTTTCGACTGGTCGTAGTACATCCTGCCGAGGTTGTTGAGGTTGCCAGCCATGTCCGCCGGGTCGATGAGGTGTTCGGCGTATAGTTTTGTGTTGATGTCGAGGGCTTTTTTGTAGTATTTTTCGGCGTTGGCGTAGTCGCCGAGGTCGGCGTAGTAGTTTGCCGCCTGATTGAGCGCGGATGCCACTTCCGGAAGGTATTTGTCGCGGTCTTCAAGTGCGAGGATGTTGTAGTCCTTGATGGCTATGTTCATTGCGTCTGCCGCTTGCGCCTTTTGGTTGAGCATGCCGTAGAGTAGTGCCGTGTTGTGCTGTGCGCTGGCTATCTGGTCAAGGTACTCGGATGGCGAGTCTGCGCGGAGTTGAGTGAGGGTCTCGCGGAGTTCAATCATCGCTGCAAGGGCATCTATGGCGTGGTTGTCCTGTTTATAGAGGGACGCGAGGTTTTGCATCGTGGAGATGTAGTCGCCGATGTAACGCTCCGGCTGGTCGCTGTCTAAAACAAGTTTGCGGCGGATTGTGCGTGATTTTTCGTAGTTGATGGCGGCTTCATGCGTGTTATGAGCCTTGTAGAATGCGTATGCAAGGTTGTCGTAGTTGTCGGCGATGATTTTGGCGTCGGTGGGCGCCGATTGGGTTGTGTCGTCGTTGCTGTTGAGCCTGATTTCCAATGCTTTATTTAGATAGTATATGGCGAGGTCGCAGTCGTTGACATCAATGAAATACAATCCGTAGTTGTTGAGGATGTCCGCCCAAAGCGGCGTGTATTTCGGCGACTTTTCTACGAGTTCCTTGCGGAGATGGTATGCTGTCTCGTAAAATTGTTCGGCGATTTCGAGGCGGTTGTTTTGACGGTGGAGTATTGCAAGGTCGTTGCAGATTGTGGAGTAATCCGCCTTTTCCTCGTCGGTGAGTTTGCGCTTGTTGGTGTAATATTGGAGCCGTCTCTCCATGCCCAACAATGCTGTGTCGGAACGGTTGAGATCTTGGATTGAATCGTTGACAGACATAGACACCACATCCATGCGCCTTGCGGACAATCCTTGCCCGAAGGTGTATGATGCGGCGCAAGTCATTAATATTGCCGTCATTATAATCCTTGTAAAGCCCCTCATGGTCTGATGTATATTTAGCGGCAAATATAGTCAAAAGTGGGGAAAGTAACAAGAATTTGTGTCAATTTTTTATTGTATAATCTTGAACTCCGTTCTGCGGTTCTTTGCCATATTCTCCTTGCTGTCGTTGGGGACGCAGGGTTTTGATGAGCCGTAACCCTTGGCGGTCAGGCGCGAATTGTCGATGCCTTTGTCCACCAAATAATTGACAATCGCCATCGCACGGTTTTGGCTCAACTCCAAGTTGTGAGGTTCCTTGCCGGCATTGTCGGTGTGTCCGCCGAGTTCGATGCGGAGAGTCGGGTTCTTTTTGAGGAAGTCAACAAGTTTGTTGAGTTCGTAGAAGGATTCTGGCTTGAGGTCGTATTTGTCGGTGTCGAAGAATACGTTTTCGAGTGTAACAGTATTGCCGACGGATGGCTTGTCGAGGCCTATCTCGATGTATTTTTTTGAGACCGAATCGGGAATGTTTTTCAGGCTGAAATTCATCGAGTTCATCAGGTAGCCGTCTGCGCGGACGTTGAGGGCGTAGTCGTTGCCTTCGGGAAGATAGAGCATGATGTTGATAGGCTCAGCGATGGTCGTGGCTTTTTGGACTGTTTTGCCGTCGGCAAGGCTAACAATCTCAAATTCAGACTTCAACGGGTCGTTTGTCTTGTTGTCTTTCACAACGCCATAGACGAGCAATGTGCGGAGCGGCTGCACAGGTTTTGGAAGCGTGATTTCGTAGAGGTCGAGTTTTGTGTTGCCGTGGCGGTCGGAGGATATTATCGCCGAATTGCCAAACACAGACACTGCAAGCCTCGTTTCATTGTCTTTGGTGTTGATTGGATAGCCGAGGTTGACGGGTTTGCCCCACGTGCCGTCTTCTTGGAGGTGCGACACAAAGAGGTCATGTCCGCCCATGCCGGGATGACCGTTGGAGGAGAAATATAGCGTCTTATTGTCGGCGTGGATGAAGGGGCTCATCTCGTCGTCTGGGGTGTTGACGTTTTCGCCACAATTTTTGGGTTCGCTCCATCTGCCGTCGCCGGTGAGTTCGCTGTACCAGATGTCTTTGCCTCCAAAGCCGCCTTGACGGTTGCTGACAAAGAATAGCGTCTTGTTGTCGGCAGAGAATGACGGTTGAGATTCCCATGCGCCCGTGTTGACAGGTGCGGGCAATGCGTGTGCGTATGTGAATTCGCCGTCTTTGAGGTATGAATAATAGATGTCGCAGCATCTGATAAGTCCGTCGGGGCAAGTGCAACTCGTGTAGAGCAAAATTTTGCCGTCGGCGGATAGGAAAGGCGCGCCCTCGTTGTTGCGGGTGTTGATGATTGCGCCAATGCTACGTGCCTGTTGCCATGGCTCGCCGTCAATACGTCGGCTTATGAAGATGTCTTCTTGGGTTTTGGGCAGATGAGGATTTTGGGCGGTCTGCGGAAGTTCAATGGTATAGACGAGAGTGTTGCCGTCGGCGGAGAGCGATGGGAAATAGTCGTTGAACTCGGTGTTGACTTTGCCGCCAAGATTGCGCGGGTCAAAATCCACAGGGTGAGCCATCGCGTTGATGCGGAACTCGGCGAGGGCTGTTTTCTTTTCTGCGCGTTGACGTTGTTTTTCATCGACGGCGCGGTCGAGGGTTTTGAGTTTGTTGTAGTATTTGAGGGCGTTTTCGTTGTCGTACTTGTCAAAATATGCGTCGCCGATGCCGATGATTGTGGTCGGGTCGTCGGGCATAATGGCAAGCACCTTGTTTAGTGCGTCGATTTCTTCGTCGTAGCGTTGGAGCGTGGCGGCGACGTCGGCTATCAGCCAATATGCCTCCACAAAATTCGGGTCGAGTTTTATCGCCTTGTCGGCAAATTCTGTCGCCGCGTCAAACTGTTGAGCCCTGTATTTGCTGAGTCCTTGCTCAAACTGCAAGATTGCTTTCTTGTTGGTGGTGTGGTACTGAGCGTTGGTGATGGTGGTCATCGTCAGTATCAATACAATCAATGTCAGAATTTTTTTCATAGTATGTTTTTATTTAACAACGTGTTATTACTTCTTTTGTGTTATAACGAAGAATTGGTGGCGGATAGTATTTTTTTACGTGTGCACCTTCATTACTTGTCATCAATCGCCTCGTAAATTGGTTCTCCCGATGAATAATCTGGCGAGAGGATGCGGAGGAGCGTGGCGAGTGTAGGGGTGATGTCGGCGATGCTCACACGGCGGTTGACGGTGCGCATATTGATGCCCTTGCCATAAAACGCCAATGGAACGTGGGTGTCGTGGTTGTAGGCGGAGTTTTGAGCCGAACATGAAAAGTTGGAATTGTTGCCGTTGCTTTGTGGTGTGATGTCCTGCCAACCCGGGGAAAGGTTGATGATGATGTCGCCGGAGCGGTTGCGGCAGAACGAATTGGCGGCTTGTTTCCAAATTCCGTTGTTTGGGCGGCTCGTGGTGAGGATGTTGGAGGGCATTGCGTGGTCGATGCCGTCAATTTGTACGAGGAATTCCGACGCCATGTTTTGGATTTCGTCGAGCGGCACTTTATAACGCTCCACGGCAAGGCGGTTGAGATACACTTGGTGGTTGCTGTATTTTTCTACCCATTTTTCGTCGCCATAGAGGGCGCGGAGATAGGCTTCGAGGAGTATCATTGTGCTTTGGACGTTGATTTGACGGCCAGGCATTCCCATATCGGTGAGAAACAATGGAGAATCCGACGAACCTCTGTCGGCTGTGAAAAACACCACATAATTGCCTTTGCCAATTTTTGCATCAAGAGTCGCCAAAATGGTTGCAATCGAATAATCAAGCCTGATGTAAGCGTCCTGCAATTCCATAGCCCTGATGCCAAAAACATCCGAAATATAGCCCGGTGCGGCAAAGTTAATCATCAGAAAATCAGTAAATTCATCACCGCCGAGGTCCTCCTTTTCAATGGCTTTGGTGGCAAATTCACATATCAAATCGTCAGCCCAAGGCGTGTAGCGGAGTATTTGGTAGCCGTTGGATTTGCCCTGCGTGAGTTCGCGGAGATTGTATGGAAACGTGCTTTGTCCTTCGATGCCGTGTTCATAGATGCTGTTGTCTGGCAGCGAGGCGCGGTATTCGGAAGCGTTTTTGAGGGTGAACCAACTGCGCTGCGCGTAACTTCCGGCTAAATTTCTGTTGTTGAACTCATGGACCCATTGTGGAAGGTCGCCGGTATAATAACTACTCGACACCATCTTGCCAGTCTGTTCGTCGAACCAGTACGCGCCGTCGGCAAGTCGTCCGGCGGGTAGCACGGCTCCGTAGTCGTTCCATGAAACGCTTATGACCTTGCTTTGCTTGAAGTTGCTGAGTTTGAGTTCGTCGCTGAGGGTTGTGCCGAGGAGTTGGAGCGGCGAGGCGTTGCCGGAGGTATTGTCTGCGCCGATTGTGCGGTATTTTTGGTCTTGGACGGCGGGCGTTATCTTGCGCGAAAGCCGGTCGTACCACTCGTTTGAGATGATGCCGTGGTTAGACGGATTGCCGCCGGTGTATATCGTGGCGTATGCCGGGGCGGGTTCTGTGAGCATGTAGTCATAAAAGGCGTTTGTACAGTACGTGCCTTGGTTTATGATGCGCAAAAAACCGTTGCTGCCCATCGTGGAGGCATATCGCGCTATTGCGTCGTAACGCATCTGTTGTACCACAATGCCCACAACGACAGGCACTTGGTCTTGTGAAGTGGCTGTCATGGCAGAAATCAATATTGCAACTACTGCAAAAAATATTTTTTTCATTGTTAAATGGCGTATTTTTTGAAATGTAAAACACGATTGCAAAGATATAAATAATCATCGAAAATATTTGTCAAAATAATGAAATATGTATTTAACGTTCTGATAGCGTTTGTTGTGATATGGATTGTTTGGTCGGTGATAGACCACGAGCCCAAGCAAGCCCGTGTGGAAATTTCGTCTATGGACAACGCGAAGGATTTTGACGGCGCACGCATCGTGAAGACCGCCAAAAACAAGTTCCAAAATCCTGTGTCTGTGGAGTTTTTCAACGATGAGATGTTTGTTTCCAACGCTGGAATCGCGGATTCGCCGGGGTTCGTGTGCCGCACAACGTTGTATGGCGAATTTGTTGACACACTGCGCATTGCCGGACTTCAATCACCCAAAGGAATGGTGGTTTATGACGGCTATCTCTATATCGCCGACGTCAACCGCATTGCAAAATATGACATCGACAACGACTCACTCGTTGCAATGTTGCCCGTGGAAGATGCCAAAAATCTCAATGACATAGAAAAAGACCGCTCAGGTCGTTTGTATGTGTCTGACAGTCAGGATAAAAAGATTTACTGCATCCAAAATGATACGGTGCGGCTTCTGGTGGCTGACACGTTGTTGGAGAATGTTTCGGGATTGAGTTATTATAATGGCTACATCTTTGCCGGTGCGCAAAAACGCATTGTTCGCATTGAGCCGTCGGGCAGAACGAGAGTGTTTGCAAACGTGGTTTATCCAGTTTGTGGCATTTGTTCGGACGATAACGGCAATTTTATGACGACGGATTTTGCGGGCAATGTTTATGTTGTAAGTAGTGGCAGGCAACAGTTGCTCTTGCGCAAGCGTCAGGGTATCAATTCCGCTGGCATCGGTTACATTCCCGAACAAAATCTCCTCGCCGTGCCTACTTTCGCCGGAAATAGCGTGGAAATTTACGAAGTGGGACGTTATTTGCAACAAAATAAGTGATTGAAGAAATTGAAGTGAATAAATGAGGCTATTTTTAACCATATTATTTTCAGTGGTTTGTGCAGTGGCGACGATTGCGCAGCCAGTCATTGAGTTTGACACGTTGGAATATGATTTTGGCGACGTGCGCGAACTCGGCGGCATTGTGCAGTATCGTTTTGTATATCGAAATACAGGCGACAAACCGTTGATAATCAATACTGTCCATACTTCATGCGGTTGCACGTCGCCCGCGTGGAGCAAGGAGCCGGTGTTGCCTACAAAGTCGGGTTACATTGATGTGAGTTTTGACCCGAGAGACCGTCCGGGGGCGTTCACAAAGAGCATCGTAGTCAATTGTAACGCTTCCGAAAAAAGCATCACCTTATATATCACAGGTAATGTAATGCCGCGTCCCGAACCGCTTTCATCATCGTATCCTTACACAATGATGGATTTGCGACTGAAAGCCACAACGGTCAATTATGGTAGAATCGTAGCCGGACAGACCGCCGTCAAGGAAATTGAGGTCATAAACCCCTCAAAGGCTAATCTTGTAATCGCGCCCGACACAGAAAATATGTCGCCTTATATGCAAATTTCCGCCAAGCCTTCCGTTCTCAAACCTGGCGAAAAGGGCGTAATAAAATGCACTTTCAATACTGCCAAATACGGCGGCTATGATATGGTTCAGTTTGATGTGCCTGTGCTTGTGAACACTTATTCATATTCTCTGCACGTCAAGGCGATTGTGTATGAAAATTTTACGGAGAAGGACAAGAAAAATGCGCCCGTTCTTTCGCTCACAGAATCCAACATCGATCTTGGCGAAATTCCTGCCGGCGAGGTGCGCATTTGCCGCATCAATTACCGTAACACTGGCTCTGACACTCTCCGCATACGTGCCGTCCGCAATGCCTGCGATTGTATCTCCATCCGCATTGATACACCTGCCGTCGCACCTGGCGCAGAGGGAACGATTACCGCCATTTTCAATTCTGAAGGGCGCAGTGGCAAACAAGAACGTTATCTTACTATAATCAGCAATAGCCCAACGACGCAACAAGTGGTTTGCAAGTTGAGCGGCGTGGTGAAATGATTATTTTAGAGTCTCTACTTTTTTCTTGGCAACTTCGAAGTCATTTTTGGTGCCGACGTTTTTTATTTTTTTAAATTAATATACTTCCGTTGGATATTCGCCGGTGAAACATGCCGCACACATGTCTGTGCGGTTGCCTGCTTTGTAGAGGGCTTCTTTTGAAAGGAAGTGGAGAGAATCAGCTCCGATAAATTCACACATCTGTTCGGTGGTCTTGTGTGCTCCGAGGAGTTCGTCATAAGTGCCAGTGTCAACACCATAGTAACATGGATAGGCATATTTGGGGCTTGCAATGCATAGATGCACCTCTTTTGCGCCTGCCTCGCGCAGCATTGACACAATCTGTTTGGAGGTCGTTCCTCGCACGATGGAGTCGTCTATTAATATAAGTCTTTTGCCGTTCACAACGCTCCTCACGGGCGAAAGTTTCATTTTTACTCCACGGCTACGGAGTTCCTGCGTGGGTTGGATGAATGTGCGGGCAACATATTTACTTTTCACCAAGCCCATTTCGTAAGGTATGCCGCTTGCTTCGGCGTAACCTATTGCAGCACTGAGGCTTGAGTCTGGAACACCAACCACAATATCCCCATCAACCTTGCATTCCTCGTACAAAAGGCGTCCTGAATTTCGCCGGAATGTATGCACATTACATCCTTCAATGTCGCTGTCGGGGCGTGCAAAATAGATGTATTCCATGATGCACATTTTGTGGCGTTTAAATGTTGAATAATGGTTTGAACGCAGTCCGTGGTGGTCGATTGTTACAATTTCTCCAGGTTCGATGTCGCGGATAAATTCTGCGCCGACGGCATCGAAGGCGCAAGTTTCACTTGCCACCATGTAGCCGTTGCCGAGTCGTGCCACTGAAAGTGGATGGAAGCCGTATTTGTCACGGCAGACATAGAGTCTGTTTGCTGTCATCACGATCATTGAAAATGCGCCTTCTAATACATTGAGAGCCTCGGCGATGTTGTGGATGCGATGTTCGTCGCTGTGGTCTTTTTTTATAAGGTGTGCGAACAGTTCGCTGTCGGACGTGGTTTGAAAGAGACTCCCGCGCATTTCCAAATGTCGGCGCAACTCTTTGGAATTTACGATGTTGCCATTGTGAACGAGTGCGAAGTCGCCTGTATGATGACGGAATGTGAGAGGCTGGATGTTTTCAATGCCGCCGACATCGGTAGTAGGGTAGCGCACGTGACCGATTGCCATGGAACCAATGAGTGAGTTAATGCGTTGGGTATCAAAAACTTCACTTATCAATCCCGCGCCTTTATGAGTGTACATTTTGCCGTCGGCGAATGTAGAAATGCCGCAGCCTTGTTGACCACGATGTTGTAGGCTGTGGAGGGCGTAGTATGCAAGGTTTGCGGCGTTTTCCACGCCATAAAAACCTGTCACGCCACATTCGTGATGAAATTTGTCTGAATCTTCCATGTTATTCGTCATATAATCGAGAACATACTGTGTTGTATGCACTTATGATGTCGCCCATGTCGTGTCGGAAACGGTCTTTGTCGAGATGGATGCCAGTGTTTTTGTCTATGAGCCGGCATGTATCTGGGCTTATTTCGTCCGCTATAATCAAAGTGCCATCGGGCATTCGTCCAAACTCTAACTTGAAGTCTATCAATGAGATACCGCATTTGTTGAACACCGTTGTAAGAACTTCATTTGCATTGTGGGCTATTTGGCTGATGGTCTGCATTTCTTTATGTGTGACAACACCGAGAGCCACGGCGATATGCTCGTTCATAAATGGATTGTCTAATTGTTCGCTCTTGTAGTTCATTTCATAAATCGGTTCGGAGAGCGAGGAACCCTCTTTTATGCCAAACCGTGACGAGAGCGAACCTGCAGCAGAATTTCTCACAATGACTCTCAGCGGTAGCACGTCGGTTTTTAGACACATCATGCTGCGCTCGTCCACCAAATTTAAATAATGATTTTTTATTCCTGCGTCTGTCAAGTGTTTAAATATAATGGCGGATATTTTGTTGACATACAGACCTTTGCCGACAATTTTTGCACGTTTGATGTTGTGGAACGCTGTGGCTGTATCCTTGAAATACACCAAGATACGGTCTGGATTGTCGGTTGCATAAATGATTTTTGAATGTCCTTCGGCGATGATGTTCATAATTTATAATTTTCGATTTCCATTTCTCCTTCAAAAACTGTTGTGGCAGTGCCGGTCATTGTAACTTGGTGATTTCGTGGATTATATGTTATATGGAGCGAGCCGCCGTCCATTTTCACGATGCATTTTTCGGGTTCGGTGAGGTTTGCCATTGCGCAGGCTACGGCTGAGGCGCACGCTCCTGTGCCACAGGCTTTTGTGATGCCACTGCCACGTTCCCAAACACGCATACGAATGTGGTTGCGATCAATTACTTGCACAAATTCTACATTGATGCCGCCCGGAAATTTTGGGTTGGTTTCGAGACTTGCGCCTATGTTGGCAATGTCGATGGTTTCGGCGTTGTTGACAAAGAGCACAAGATGCGGATTGCCCATATCGATGGCCGTGGCGGTGAATTTCTGTCCAAAAGCCGTTACGGTGTCGCGCTCGATAGTGCCGTCGGGAAGGTTGAGGAGTTTGCCTTCGCCCATATCCACATCAACGGTGTCGACCTTGTTGGTGTCGTCAACGTGAAGGTTGAGGGTTTTGATGCCCGAAAGTGTGTCGAGACGGATAACTTTTTTGTCGGTCAAGCCTTTGTCGTAGAGGTATTTACCTATACAGCGCGA
>JAGCRY010000112.1 GCA_017964465.1 Bacteroidales bacterium
AGAGCCACTCAATCGAAAAATGGGATTAATTACCCCTCAAAATAGCCCAGCACCTCGGCGATGTATGTCCGCGAAACTGGCACTGTGGCGGCGATGGATTTGATTTTTAGTTTGTAACCAGAAGATGCCGAACCGAGTATGCTTTCAACACTTTGCGTATTGACGAGAAAGGCGCGGTGGCAGCGGATGACGTGTCCGCAGGGTTTGAGTTGGGTTTCCAATGTAGTGAGCGTGGAGCGGAGTGTGGTGGTGCCGTCGGCAGTGGTGATTTTGCAATAATTTTTGTCAGATTCGATGTAAAGGAGGGTGTCGGGATTGATGGTCGTTTTGTCCGATGGTAGAGACGCAAATTTTTGCGTCTCTACGGCGGTGGTGTTTGGCGACAGGCGGGCGTTGATTTGTTGGATGCGTTCGATTTCGCGGCGGAGGCGGGCGTTGTCAAATGTCATGTAAACGCCAACGAGCAAGACCGCAATCACCAATGTCTGCCACACTGCCGCCCAAAGCATTGACATTGAAGATGAATCAGGATTCAAAAACTTAAAATACAGGAAGTTGCCAATCATTATCAACAATACCGACAATAAAAACGCCGTGATATTCTTGCCGTTGGAAAAACTGCCTTCCGCTACTTCAGATTTATAAATTCGGTGCATAATTGCCGTTGGAATCACCGACCCAATATACGTAATCACGCCAAAGCCAAGTAGATAGACATATTTGCTTGTGGGGCCTTCGTTGATGCCAAACGGTTGCAACACCACCAATATCATATACACCGCCAATCCCAACGCAATCGCCACGATGTGGTAGTTGGAATTGACGGTGTGTGCCGGTGCTGTGAGATAGCGTTTTATGTTATCGAAAAGCGACATTTTTATTCATCATCCTTCGCCCCCTTGAATTTCAGCCGGAATGTCAGCAACAGCGATGGCAGGAACAGCAAGTTGGTGAACATCGCCACAAAGAGCGTTATCGATACCAACAATCCCAACGCTATCGTGCCGCCAAATTGCGACGCGCAGAACATCAGGAAGCCGCAGAGGAGGATTATTGCCGAATAGATGATGGAAACGCCGGTCTCCCTCAACGCTTCGTCCACCGCAACGGGAATGTCGCCCTTGTGATGCTCTATCGCTTGGCGGAATTTGGTGAAGAGGTGGATGGCGTTGTCAACGGAAATACCGAAGGCGATATTGAACACCAAAATCGTGCTCGATTTAAGCCTGATGCCGCAGTAGCCCATTATGGCAGCCGTTACAATCAACGGTATGAAATTGGGGATTATGCTTATGATAACCATTTTCCAACTCTTGAACAACCACATCATACACAGCGAGATAAGGAATATCGCCAAAACCAATGATTGAACAAGATTGTCGATGAGTTTGGACGAGCCAAGCGCAAAAACCACCGACGTGCCGGTAATGTCGCACTGCGCCTTTTCGGGCGGGAAATAATGCTGCAAGATGTTGTTGATGCTGTCGGTAATTGTTACCATACGGATTGTGCCGACGTCGGCGATGCGGAGTTGGATGCGGGCGCGTGAGAATGTGGAGTCCACCATTGCAGACATAATATTATTGCCGCCGCCGGTCATCTGACTCTGCGAGCCTTTCAGGTAGTCGCTGATGGTGATAAACTCGGTCTGCATCGGGAGTTCATAAAACTCGTTGTTGCCATTATAATAAGCGCGCTTGATGAGTTTCAGGGCGTCAACGAGCGACGTGCCGTGCGAAAGGCAGTTGAACGAGGTCAGAGAATCCTCAATCGCCTCGATTTTCTTGATGGTTTTGAGGTCGAGGAGGCCTTTCTTCTTCTTGGTGTCGATAGAAATCTCCAACGGAAGTATGCCGCCCATCTCCTTCTCAAAATATTTGAGGTCGGCGTAGATGGCGTTGTCTTCGGGGAGGTCGTCAACCTGGAAACTCTCGTTGTGCATCAGCCTGATGCCGATGATTGCCAACACAACAATCGCCACCGTCGCGCCAAAAATCAGCGGTCGTTTGTTTTCTACAAGATATACAAACTTTTCAACAATCTTGTGTACAAACTTGGTGTCTAAGTGTTTGAGTTCCTTTTCGGTGGGCGCGGCTACATAACTGAAAATCGACGGCACCATCAGCACCGAGAGGAAAAACATCGTTATGATGCCCAATGTTGCCACCAATCCAAATTCCATCAACATCGCGTTGCCGGTAATGAGGAACGTCGCAAAGCCTGCCGCCGTGGTCAAGTTGGTCATAAATGTTGCCTTGCCGACCTTGGTGATTACGTCGTGGAGGGCGCGGTGCTTGTCGCCGTATTCGCGGTACATCACGTGGTATTTGTTGAGGAGGTAGATGGTATTTGGGATGCCAATTACAATCATCAACGGCGGCAACATTCCGCTCATCATTGTCATTTCGTAGCCAAACAGTGCCATTATCGCCATAGTCCAAACGACGCCCACAACGACAATCAGCACAGCCCAAAGCGTGGTCTTGATGCTCTTGAAAAACATCATAAATATCAGTGCCACAATCACTAACGACAATATCGCAAATACAATCAGTTCGTCCCTGACCATAAACATCGTCTTGCTCCTGATGTGCGGCAAGCCCGAAATGTGGCTCTTTATGTTGTATTTGCCCGTGAAACCATAAACCAACTTTTCCATATCGGCAATCATCACGTCGCGCTCCTTGTGGTTGATTACTTCGGGGTCGCAGGTGAGAGCCATTACGTAGCAATTGTTGTCGGTATATAAAAGCCTCTCATAAAACAGAAAATCTTTCACAGCCTTAAACATCGAATCTAATTCAGCCTGTGTAGTCGGCTTAGGGTCAAAGATTTTGTTGATGACAAACTTTTTCTCGGCGGTGTCCTTGGCAAGCGTGATTGCATTGGCGTAAGAAAGCACCGACTTGATGCCAATTACGGTTTTGAGGCTGTCTTGGAGCGCGACGAGGTCGTTATATTTGTCGAGCCTTACAAAATCCTTGTCCTCAAAAGCCACAACCATCATCGAGCCGTCCTCGCCAAAGGTCTTCTTGAAATCGAGAAACCTCACATACGCCGAATCCTTCTCGTTGAGCAACAACGCCGAAGTATATTTCATGTGAAGGTTTTTCATATTATAACCCATAAACACCGTTATGATGCCAATCGCTATCAAAATGTAACGCTTGTTACGTAATATGAAGTCCGCTACTTTGTTCCACATAATTATTTGTTGATTTAGTGATTTTAATCAATCTTTGCTGTTACGCTGCCGATGTTTTTGCCTTCGCAGAAAAGATCCGCTTGATAAACGCCGCCCTTGAGCACCTCGCGCGAAATTGCATAAATCGTTACCGGCTGAGCCTTGCCGTCGTAGTTGATGGTTTTCTTGCCGGAGTATGCAATTTCGCTGCCCTGATACTTGAAGTATCCGAGGTTTTCGTTTTTGAGGATTTCGCCGTCGGGCTTCACGATGCGGAGATAGACGTCCTTTTCGCCGGTTTTGGTCATCTCGTTTTCGTTGATGGTGAACGTAACGCGGAATTTTTGCGTCTTGCTGATTCGCGAGGTTTCGTTGTCGCGGTCGTTGAGGGCAGAGAGTTTCATCGATACAGCCTTCAACGCCTCGGCATCCTTTACGCGCATCTGCAACGAATCCTTAACGTTGGAGAGTTTGCGGTTTTCGCTCTTGGCGTTGGAGAGTTGACCGCTGAGGCGGGTGTTTTCCTCGGTGAGCATAATGTTTTTGGTGTTGAGGCTGTCAATCTGAACCACAAAACTGCGCATAATGGAGCGCATAGTTTCGAGTTCAGCCTTGTATCTTTTGATGGAGTCGCGGTTGGACGCCTTGGTGCGGCGCAAGTTTTCCATAAGTTCCACGACCTTCGCCTTCTGTTCTTCGAGTTGTGCGTTGATGGTGTCGTTGTCGATTTTAAGTTGGTTGTAATCGTCAACGATAAGGCTCATCTCGTGGCTGAGCGAGTCCTTTTCCATATTGCCAATTTCGATTTGGTTGATGAGCCGTTCCGACTCCTTTTTATTATTGTTCATAACGACCAAGAGGGCGATGATTACCGCCGCCTCCACAATCGTCAAGGCGAGCAAAAGTTTGTTGACGCCCCCGCCGTTGGTATTGTTGTTTTCCTGCATATTTCGTCGTATTAATTAATTCCGCAAAATTAATAATAATTTCGGAAAAAATTTTGC
>JAGCRY010000113.1 GCA_017964465.1 Bacteroidales bacterium
CCTCACAATTCTTTCGGGCATGACGTACATGGAGCATCTCCAAGACAACCTTTCAACGCTCTGTCCTCTCGACCCCTGCACCGAAGAAGACAACAAATTCCTCGAACACGTGGCGGACGAGTTCATTCAATTCCCGCTCGTACCTTGCACCGCGTGTCAGTATTGCATGCCGTGTCCGTATGGCGTTGACATCCCGACCACATTCACACATTATAATAAGTGTGTCAACGAGGGACACATCGCCGTCTCCTCAAAGGACGAAAACTTCAAGGATGCCCGCCGCCGTTTCCTCATCGGCTACGACCGCGTCGTGGAACCCAAACGCCAAGCCGCCCACTGCATCGGCTGCGGCACCTGCGTTTCCCACTGCCCACAGAACATCCGCATCCCCCAAAAGCTCAGAGACATCAACGAGTATATGGAGAAGTTGAAACAAGAGACGCTGTAAAAAACTGATAATTGAATATGGCTGCGATTTCAGAACCGCAGCCATATTTTTTTTAACAAATGATACACTTAATAAAAAAATTGCGTATCTTTGTCTTTCGATTCCAAGTAACAAATAATCTGATATGATTAATATACGCAAACTCGAAACCGAATTATGGGAATCTGCCGACCTACTAAGGCAGGGCAGCAAACTTACAAGTAATCAATACTGTATGCCGGTATTGGCATTACTTTTTTTGCGATATGCATACAGCCGATACAAAATGGTGGAAGCCATTATAAAGAAAGAGCGTCCTTCGCGCGGTGGCAGAGAATTGCCAATAGAGCCAAAAGATTTTGCCGCCAAAAACGCTCTCTATCTGCCCGAACAGGCTCGGTACAGTTACCTCGTTAATCTTCCAGACAAGGTCAATCTCAAAACCAACGATGGCAAAGATATACTATCTTTGGGACAAGCCGTCAACTACGCAATGAAACTCGTTGAAGAACAGAGCGAACAGTTAAAAGGCGTATTACCAAAGTCTTACACAGATTTTGACGACAAACTCTTGGCTGAACTTCTGCGGATTTTCAACAACGAAACCATCGACAAGATAGGCGGCGACATCATCGGGCGCATCTACGAATATTTCCTTTCGAAATTTGCAAAGGCAGTGGCAAGCGACGACGGAGTTTTCTTCACACCAAAATCATTGGTAAAGATGCTTGTAAACGTGCTTGAACCATCAGAAGGCATTATGCTCGACCCGGCTTGCGGCTCGGGCGGTATGTTTGTACAGTCGGGCGACTTTGTGAACCAATCGGGACAAAACGCCACTCAAAAGATGACTTTCTACGGACAGGAAAAAGTGGAATACAACGCCAACTTGTGCCTTATGAATATGGCTGTGCACGGTTTGACGGGCAAAATCGTTTCGGGTGATGCCGCCAACACTTTTTACCACGACGCACACAATCTTGCGGGCAAGTGCGATTATGTGATTGCCAATCCGCCTTTCAATGTTGACAAGGTGAAAGAAGAAGCCGTAATTTCCGCAGGGCGACTGCCGCTCGGCAAACCGGGTGTCAACGCCAAAACAAAAGAATTTGGCAACGCCAACTATCTTTGGATCAACTACTTCTACGCCTACCTCAACAACCACGGACGCGCAGGTTTTGTAATGGCATCTTCTGCCACCGACAGCGCAAACAAAGACCGCGACATCCGCGAAAACCTTGTCCGCACAGGCGATGTGGACGTGATGGTGAGCGTTGGCAACAACTTTTTCTACACCCTTTCGCTGCCGTGTTCGCTGTGGTTTTTCGACAAGGCAAAACGCCCCGAAAACCGCGACAAGGTGCTCTTCATCGACGCGAGAAATTACTACACTGTGGTTGACCGAACCCTCAACGAATGGACTGAATGGCAGTTAAGAAACCTTCAAGCAATTGTCTTTCTCTACCGTGGCGAATCCGACAAGTATCTGAAACTTTTGGCAGACTACAACGCCGAACTCAACGGCAAGACGGTTGCCACCGCACAGCAAGACCTCGACGCCAAAAAAGCCGAGGCAAAGCAAATCATAGAAGCCGCAACACGCAAGGAGAAGAAAAAAATCGAGGCGGAGCAAAACGCACTAATCGCCGAATTGGAAAAGACACTAGAAACCGCCCGTCAGTACGAGTGGCTCACCGAAAAGTTTGGCACCGACGGCACATACCGCGACATACTCGGACTTTGCAAAATAGCCACCATCAACGAGATAGCCGAAAAGAATTTTTCGCTCACCCCGGGTGCATACGTAGGCGTAGCCGAAGTGGAAGACGACGGAATCGACTTCCACGAGCGAATGTCAGAAATCCATTCTGAATTGGCAAGGCTTAACCAAGAGGCCAATACACTGATGGACGAGATATTAAAAGAATGGGAGGGGATGAGATGAAAAGTAATATCAGCACATACCAAAACGCGGTTGAAATCATAAAAACTGCGATTCTTCAAAGTCAAGCGAGAGCCGCCAAAGCAATTAATCAAGAGCAACTGTCTCTATATTATGGCATTGGCAGGTATGTATCAGAAAACACCCGCAACAAGAAGTGGGGTGACGGCGCAATAGAAGTTATTAGTAATCTGTTGCGGCAAGAACTTCCTGGGTTGCGTGGTTTTTCGGCTCGAAGTATCCGTAATATGCGTGCATTTTATGAAGAGTGGAGGATAATTGAAACACACAATTTTGCAGACACGTCTGCAAAAATTAACAACTCGTCGCTACCTTTCTCTGACAGTGAAATTCATCAATTGGAATTGGTTAATTTGCCTGATTTCCCTTTAAAAGAATTTTTGAGCATCAGTTTCAGCCATCACATTGCAATATTGACCAAAGCAAAAGCATACGAAGAGAGAGTTTTCTACATTAAGTATGCTGATACTTATAAAGCATCCGTAGATGGTTTGGAAAAGGTTATGAAACAGAATCTCTTTCTCCATCAGGACAATCTGCCCAACAATTTCATTGCGACAATACCTGATTACAAAAAGGCATATCGTGCAATCAGTATGTTCAAAGACGAATATCTCCTTGACTTCATAAATGTAGAAGAATTGGGAATGCACGACGAAGACATAGACGAGCGTGTGATAGAAAACAATATCGTTCACAATATTAAAAACTTTATAATGACATTCGGTAAAGGTTTTTGTTTTATTGGCAATCAGGTTCATTTCGACAAGTTGGGACACGACCATTGGATTGACATACTGTTTTTTAACCGAGACCTTAACCGAACTGTTGTTTTCGAGTTGAAAAACGGGGATTTTAAAGTGGCATATCTCGCTCAGTTGAGTAGTTATCTGCGAATACTTAACGATGATGACCGACGCGCTCACGAAGAAGCCCCAATCGGTATAATTTTGTGTAAAAATGCCGATAAAACTTATGCAGAATACATTATGCAAGATTTTAGGCAGCCTATGGGTGTGGCTACATATAAAACCGTTGACGAAATTAATCCCGAACTTCTTAAAGTTCTTCCGCCAAAGGAAGAATTGCAAAGACTTTTTGATCAGTACAATAAAAAGGAGGACAAAAAATGAATCAGTGGAAGAAAGTAAAATTCTTGGACTACATTAAGTTGAATCCTTCTATTAAATTAAACAAAGGGGAGCTATATCCTTTTGTTGAGATGAGTAATGCCCCAACCAATGCAAGAACTCCTGACAAAATCGTTTATGCGACATACAACGGAGGTGGTTCAAAATTTGAAAAAAATGATACAGTAATAGCAAGAATTGAACCTTGCTTGCAAAATGGAAAAGCATTTAGATGTAATGTAGAAAAAGGTTTCGGCTCAACAGAGTTCTTGGTTTTTAGACCAAACAATGAGAATATTGATTCTGATTACATTTATTATTTTATGCATTTAGAATGGATAAAAGATACAATGGCGGCGTCAATGGTGGGTGCAACCGGCAGGCAGCGTGTGCAAAACAGTATTTTCAATTCGCTTGAATTCACCCTGCCCACACTCCACACGCAACATCGCATTGCGTCAATCCTTTCCCGCTACGACTCGTTAATCGAAAACTATCAGCATCAGATTAAACTTTTGGAGGAAGCGGCGCAGAGGTTGTATAAACAATGGTTTGTTGACCTCAAATTCCCTGGTTACGAAAACGCTGTTTTCGTCGATGGCATCCCACAAGGATGGGAATGGAAAAAGGTGGGGGATTTGGTGAAAAAAGTGCAAAGGACAAAACAAGTTCCTACAAATTTGTATCAAATAAATGGTCGTATACCTGTTATAGACCAAAGTAGAGTTTTTATTGCAGGATATACGGATGACATTGAATGTGAAGTAGATGCTACTATTCCGTATATTGTATTTGGTGATCACACAAGAATTTTGAAATATATTCCATTTAACTTTGCAAAAGGTGCTGATGGAACACAATTAATAATGTCAAATGACTTGCAAAGAATGCCTCAAACCCTTTTCTTTAACAGTTTAATTAATATTGATTTGTCAAATTATAGTTATGCAAGGCATTTCAAATATCTGAAAGAAGAGGTTGTTATTGTGCCTTCACATCCAATTGCCAAACATTATGACAAAATTGTTGTATTATTTTACAACAACATTAAGAATCTTCAATCCCAAATCCGCCACCTTACCGAAGCCCGCGACAGGTTGCTTCCAAAGTTGAGGAACGGAGAAATTGAAGTGTGATTTTTGTAGTGTAAACAATAAAAAAAACTTTTGATTATGTCAGCAAACAGTTATAGCGAAGACCAACTTATACAGCGCAGTGCGGCGGAGTTTTTGGAAAAAGAACTCGGTTGGCAGTCGGTGTATGCCTACGACAACGAGGTGCTTGGCTTGGACGGCACTTTGGGGCGCAAATCATACCGCGACGTTATACTTGAAGGTAGGCTCATAAAATCGCTAAAAAAACTGAATCGCGACATCACCCCACAGCAAATTGACGAAGTAATAGAACGCATATCACAACAATCGAGCAGTCAGTCGCTTATGCAAATCAACGAGCGCAAATACAACTACTTACGCGACGGCGTTCCCGTAAAAAACACCGACGAAAACGGCGTGGACGAAGAAATCAAGATTAAGATTATCGACTTCGACACCCCTGACAACAACGATTTCCTATGCGTCCGCGAACTTTGGGTTTACGGCTCAATCTATCACCGCCGCGCCGACATCGTGGGCTTTGTAAACGGTCTGCCGCTACTCTTTGTAGAACTCAAAAACCACAATGTGGCAGTAGAGGACGCTTTCAACAACAACTACCGCGACTATCTCGACACAATTCCGCAGCTTTTTTATTTCAACACCTTTATAATGTTCTCCAACGGGCTCGAAGCGCGTGTAGGCACTATCGATTCCAAATGGGAATTTTTCAACGAGTGGAAACGCCTTTCCGAAGAAGACGCCGGCAATATTGAGTTGCCCACGATGTTGAAAGGTATATGCAACAAAGAGAATTTCCTCGACCTCTTGGAAAACTTTATTCTTTACGACCACTCCAACGGCAACACCGTGAAGATTCTCGCCCGAAACCATCAGTATCTTGGTGTCAATCAAGCCATTGAGATGTACCGCACTCGTCAGTATCGCAATGGAAAGTTGGGTGTTTTTTGGCATACACAAGGCAGCGGCAAGAGTTATTCTATGCTGTTTTTGTCGCAAAAAATCCGCCGCAAATTTCAAGGTACGCCCACAATCCTGATACTCACCGACCGCGACGAACTCAACCGTCAGATAAGCGGTACTTTTGAAAACTGCGGCGTCTTGGGCAATGTGAAAGCCTCCAAGTTTATAGCAACGAGCGGAGAAGACCTCAAAAACAAACTCCGTGGCAATCCGTCGTTTATTTTTTCGCTGATTCAGAAATTCAACGACCCCGCCGCCGAGCCTATTGTGCCCGACCACGATATTATAGTAATGAGCGACGAGGCGCACAGGACGCAGAACGGTTTTTTTGCCGAAAATATGATGCACCTTCTGCCCACCGCCCACAGAATCGGTTTTACGGGTACGCCGTTGCTCTCCGACGACAACATCACGGCGCGCACATTCGGCGGCTACGTCAGCATCTACGATTTTAAACGTGCCGTGGAAGACCACGCCACCGTGCCGCTCTATTACGAAAACCGTGGCGAAAAAATCCAAGACCTAGACAATCCAGAGATTAACAACGAGATAGCCGCCGCACTCGAACAGGCGGACGACCTCGACGCTTCGCAGTACGCGAAACTCGAACACGAATTTGCCAAGGAAGTACACCTTCTCACCGCCGAAAAACGTCTCAGGCTTATTGCCGAAGATTTTGTAAACCATTACTCCGACCTTTGGACATCGGGCAAGGCTATGTTTGTGTGTTTCAACAAGGTAACGTGTGTACGGATGTTCAATTTCGTCAAGGAGTATTGGCAAAGCAAAATTGCAAGTCTCGAAAAAGAAATCAGCAAATGCAAGTCGCAGCAAGAATATCAGGAAAAAAGCCGTCAACTTGCCTGGATGCGCGAAACAGATATGGCTGTTGTGGTTTCACAAGAACAAAACGAGATTCAGACATTTCAGAAATGGGGGCTCGACATCATACCGCACCGCACACGAATCGAAAAAGAAGACCTCGACAAAGAATACAAAAAAGCCGATTCGCCTTTGCGCATTGTGTTTGTGTGCGCAATGTGGCTTACGGGTTTTGACGTCAAGCCCCTTTCGTGCCTGTATATCGACAAGCCTATGAAGGCGCACACCCTTATGCAGACCATTGCCCGCGCCAACCGTGTGGCGGAAGGCAAAACCAACGGTCTTGTGGTGGATTATATAGGTATAGTAAAGGCGTTGCGTCAGGCATTGGCAGACTACACCGCCAATACAGAAAATAATGGAGGAGGTCATAGCACCGACCCCACTATCGACAAGTCTGAACTTATCAAACAAGTGAAAACTACGATTGCCTCCGCCACCGAGTTCCTTAGCAATCACGGTTTTAATCTCAAAGACCTTATCGAAGCCGACAATTTCGACAAGTTGTCGCTATTGAAAACGGCAGCCAACGCTATGTGCGAAACAATTGAAATCCGCAAATCATTCTGCACATTTGCCGCCACACTCGAAAGGCTTTGGAAATATCTCGACCGCGACGACATCAAACCAGCAATGAAAAAAAGCAAGGATGCCATCGTTGCCATATACAAGAGTTTGCAGAAAAAACGCAAACACGCCGACATCACAGACCTGAGTGTTGCCATCAATTCGATTGTAAACAGCCATATCGAAATAGAAAAACATGCTAAGATAGCCGCCGAGCCCAAGATGTACGACATCAGCGGCATCAATTTTGAATTGCTGAAACGCGAATTTGCCCACGCCAAACATAAAAACCTGTTGCTCAAAGATATTGAGGAACTCTTAGAAGAACGTCTGTCGCAAATGATGGCGGCAAATCCTTCTCGTGTCAATTTTTACGAAAAATACAAACAAATAATCGAGGACTACAACAACGAGCAAAACCGCGCCACCATCGAAAAAACCTTCGAGGATTTGATGGCATTGTCGCAGCAGCTCACCGACGAAGAACGCCGTTATGTGCGCGAGGGTTTTGAAAACGACGAGCAACTGTCTATGTACGATGTTTTATTCAAAGATAATCTTTCAAAAGACGACATCAAGAAGTTGAAATCCATTGCCAAAGATTTGTTGCAGAAAATCAAGGATTTGCTCTCTACAATGAACCATCCATTCGACAAAGAAGAAACCTGCGCCGAAATCGACATAGCCATCCGCGATTACCTATGGAACAATCTTCCCGAAAGTTATTCGGAAGACAACATCCATTATTACCGCAATGCAGTTTTCCAATATGTACGGGACAAATACGCGGCGTAATAAGATTATTTCTCCCTTTTAACAATTATTAACACAAAAAATTCCTCTGTCCACGAAAAATTTACAAAATTTGAAAGTTATTTTTAACTCATAAAAATCATTAGAAATTACTAACCAAAACATACACATAAAAATGAAAAAATATTCATTATTGGCGTTAGGTATTGCGATCGTGTTATGCGGTCTGCTTGCCGTGTCGTGCAGCAAGAGCAGCGGCGGAAGCGACGACCCGACACCTAACAACCAAAACAACCAAAACAACAACCAAGGAAACCAAGGCAACCAAGACAACCAAAACAACAACCAAGGAAACCAAGGATCCAATGAAAACACCCTGACTTTTGATGTCAATGGAGCTACTGGCTCTATCGAAGCCATCAAATTCACCTCTGAAGCAAAACTTCCTGACGCTTCTGTCCTCAAATTCGACAAACACGCCTTCCTCGGATGGAGTACAACCAAAAACGCAACATCTCCCGAATTTGAAGCCGGCGCAACATACAAGGGCAAATCCACAACCTTGTACGCCGTCTGGACCGAAGTTTTCAAAATCACCTACAACTACAACAACAACAAACAGTCATCCGAATTTACGGCTATTGACTTCGCAAAAGGCACGGCCTTGATTCAATGCAAGGTTGAAATCAAGGACAACGAAATCCTCGTATGGAAGGACAAAGACGGAAAGACATACGAAAACGGCTCAAAAGTGCCGAAAGCAGCAGACCTCGAACTCACAGCCGACATCTCAAACAAGGTTAACGGCGAAGTTTCCGCCGAAGAATGGCAATACAAGGATTATTTCAAAAACAATTAACATCGACCTACCATGAACCTCAACATAGCAAAATATACACTTCTTGCCGCCGCAGTGTCGATTGTCGCATGCAAAAACGACGACGACACATTCTCGGAGCAGCTTCCGGCGGCTGTGGGCAACATGACATTCACAGCATCTTTTGAAACATCGCTTTCAAAAGCCGCGCTCCATTTAAGCAACACCACAGCGGCAAACTCCGAACACATTCGGACATACTTCCGGGCAAACGATGCAATGTCAGTATTCGACGGCGTAGCCAACAACAAGTTCTTAACACAGAGCAACAGCACATCCGCGTCTTTCTCAGGCACTGCAAAGCCTTCCGAAAAAGGATACATCGCCTTGTTCCCATACAATCCGAATGCAAAAATCAACGATGACGGCTCTCTGAACACCTCTATCCCCGCAAAACAAAGCGGCATCGAGCTTGACGGCATCATCGCTATTGCGTCCACCACGCCAGAAGAAAGCAACTTCACCCTCCGCAACGCAACATCGCTTATCGGTCTCCACTCCAAAACATACCTCAAATCGATGAAAGTGGAATCCACGAAACCGATAACTGGCGACATAAAAATCACAATGGACCAAAACGGAATCCCGACCGCCACTGGCGCCACCACCAAAACTGTGGAATTTGACAACTCGCCCGAAGGCGGCTACCTCTCCGTAATGCCCACAAGCAATGCAAACCTCACCGTCACCTACACCACTGACAACGGTACAACCAGAACCGTATATTTCAGGAATGTGACGCTCACCCGCAGCCAGATTCTCGACTTTGGCAATGTTGATGAACTCGTGACGATTTCCTTCGACGTCTCAAAAATCGCCGGAGCAACCGCCACAGACTTCAGCACAAAACAGAACTCCAAACCCAACCTCCCGTCCTCAGTCGGTGAAAACGTACAGTTCAACGGCTGGATTGGCAGCGACGGAAAATTCTATGCAAAAGGCGAAGTCCTCCAGACCATCACCTCTGACATGAGCTTTGTCGCAGTGGCTGGAAATGAAAAAATCCTCATCTTCCAGTACAACGGCAAGTCGATGTTCCTCCAGTTCAAGGCTGGTGAGAAGGTGACTATGCCCACCATTACCGAAGCACCCGAAGGAAAGGTCTTCAAAGGCTGGTCTGAAAGCCCCAACCCCTACAAAGTGCAGTATGAAGCCGGCAAGGAATACACCGTCACAGTCAACAACGAATCACTGCCCATCTACGCATACTATGACGTGAAGGACGTGAAAATCACGCTCGACGCAAACGGCGGTAAATTCTCCGACAACACCACAAAGAAGGAAATCGTTCATAAATGGGGAGTCTCCACGGCTCTCACACCCGAACCTACCCAAGCCGGAAAATGGTTCAAGGGCTGGGACGGCGCAGCAAACCACGACTTCAAGTCTGACGTGACATTCAAAGCACTCTGGGGCACAATGTCGAAAATAACATACAAGGACTTCAACGGACAGACCGTGAAAACAGAAGAATATCCCGACGGCGGCACAGCCACAATCAACAACGACATACAGCTCAGCGCAATGATTAAAGCGTGGAACACAAAACAGGACGGCTCAGGCACAGAGTACATCCCGGGACAGAAGTATGAAAAGCTCACCGGAAACATCACACTCTACCCCATCAAGTCCGACCAGAAACCCTCAACAATCGACCCGTGGGTATTTGAGGAATTCTAATAGAAAAATGAAACAAAACTCATCAAACGAACCATAACCATGAAATCAAGTAAAATATCAATATATGCGTTGTTGCTGGCGGGCATCGGTCTTTTTTCCTGCAACAATGACGAACTCGGAACCGCCGGCGGCACTCTGACGGACGAAACCGGCGAGCTTGTTGACATGACTTTCAGCGCGTCGATGGGCGGCAAATCGCTGTCTAAGAGCACCGCATCCGCAACAACCGGCGAAACAAAGTTCAGCAACACTGACCACATCAAAATCTTCACCCTCAACGGCTCAAGCGCGGACTTCTCATGCGCGGGCATATCGGACGACGGAAGCGAGGCGCAGTTTGCCGGATCGATTGCAAGGTCTAATGGATACTATGGCGTCCTTCCATACCAGGAAAATGCATCAGTCAGCGGCAACGTCATGACCATCAACCTCAACCCCGAACAGACCTCTAAATATGAGGAACTCATGGTGGGCTACACTACAAACAGCGACGCCGCCTTCCAGTTCAAGCACGTCGGCGCGATGATCCGATTCGTAACCCAAAAGAAGTTCTCCGCAATCGAAATTGAAGACATGAAGGGCAACAAGATTGCCGGCGACATCACAGTGAAAGTAAGCTCCGACGGCAAAATCACGGAAGTCTCCGGCGGCACGTCCTCCAAAGTTTCTGTGACACGCGACATCACGTCAGCCGACTCCGTGCTAATCACACTGAAGCCCGGCTCATACGCTGCAAACGAACTCCGCATTAAATTCACGGACAAGACCCGTAACAGCTATTTCTACCACGAAATCGACAAGGCGACGACCTTAAAGAGCGGCGTCATCTACACCTACGGCAATGTCGGTCAGTACCTCATCACCTGCAAGGAAAAAGGCACAGACAAGACACTCTTCACACTCTATGCCGCCGACTATGAAAACTCCAGCAACGATGTGCGCGGCAGGGCTGTCCTCCCCACAATGCAGGCTGAAGAAGGCTACGTTTACGGCTACCATACAAACTCAACCGCAACAACCCCAAAATACGGCACCGAAATCACAAACATCCAAACTGACATCACGCTCTACCCTGTGAAAATCAAGGGCATGACCCTGACAATCTACGACAAAGGCGCAAACAACACCCCGACAAAGATGGTCGTATTCCCCAACGCCAACGTGACACTGCCCAAAATCGCCCTCCAACCTAAACAGGGTTACATTTACGGCTATGCAACGCAGGCTAACGGCAATCCCAGATACGAATCGGGCGGAACAATCGCAGTCGAAAGCGACATGACGCTCTATGCTGTTGAAATTCAGGAATACTCCGCCTCAATCTATGGAAACGGCGAGTCTCAGCCTCCCACAAAGTCTTTCAAAGGCATTTCAGGCTTCTCATTCACACTGCCCGCGTTGCCTGAAAAGAGCGGACAGTTTGCAGGCTACAGCACAAAGCCCAACGACACCGACATCAAATACTACCAGAACCAGTCAATGATTTACGACACATACATATTCGACCAGACGACTTCATTCTATCCGGTTTACCGCGACGTCGTTTCCGTCACAAAGACTAACGATGTAAACATGGGTGGCAAGTCCGTCGGCGTTGACTACAGCAAACAACTCTACATGGGCAGCCCGTTGCCGAAGGTTGAGAAGGGAACTTGCTCAGTCTTCAAGTTCATCAACCACTGCAACCCCTCCGCTCCTAACAACAACAACGTTTCGATTGTGCTCCTCGACCAGGACAACCTCTCGACAACACACACAAAGATTTTCCGCATCGACCAGAAGAGCTACGGCGAGCCAGAATTTAGGCTCAACTCCTCAGACTTCATGGCAAACATCAACAACACCGAAGTAACCGTAAAGGTTTATAACAAGGGCGGTATTGCTGACATGGAAATCTCGTGGAAGGGTACAAACGACAACAAAGACAACTATGTGAAGTTCAGCAACATAAGCATCTGGTCTGACTTGTACGTGACCTTTGGCGTGAACAAGTCATACATAGAATTCAAATAGCAGCGAATAACAAATAACACAATCAGCATACAACAAGACACATTTTTTTTACTATGGCTAAAGAGAGAGAAAACAAAGAATTATTCCAGAAAACCATGTTGTTCGAGTGCGCATGGGAAGTCTGCAACCAGGTCGGCGGCATCTACACCGTCATCAGGTCTAAGATTCCCACAATCGTCCAGAACTGGAACCCGAACAACTACTTCTTGCTCGGTCCCTACTTTGAGGACCAGGCATCGGCAGTGTTCGACCCAATCGAAGACCTCACGGACTCCGTGGGATACGCCGTCCATACGATGAGGGAAAGAGGAATCGACGTCCATTATGGAACGTGGCTCGTGACAGGCAAGCCAAAAGCAATCCTGTTCAACGTATTCTCAGTGTTCAACAGGCTCGGAGAAATCAAATATTTCCTCAATGAGAACCACTACATCAAGGTTAACGACGACGACCTCACAAACCGTGTGCTCGCTTTCGGATACTGCGTGACGGAATTCCTGAGAATCCTCTCGAACAACATCGAACAGCAAACCGACATCATCGCCCACTTCCACGAATGGATGGCGGGAATGCCTATCATGGACATCCGAAAGGAAAACATGCCCATAAAGACGGTCTTCACGACCCACGCAACGATGCTCGGACGCTATCTCGCCATGAACGACGACAACTTCTACGGCAACCTCCCGTTCTACAACTGGGAAGACGAAGCAAAACACTTCAACATCTTCCCGATTGTTCAACTCGAACGTGCCGCAGCGCATGGCTCCCATGTCTTCACGACCGTTTCCGACGTCACCGCAAAGGAATGTATCCACCTTTTGGGCAGGAAACCAGACTTCATCCTGCCTAACGGCCTGAACATCCAGCGTTTTGAAGCCTCCCACGAGTTCCAGAACCTCCACTTCCAGTACAAGAAGCAGATAAACGACTTCACTCGCGGCCACTTCTTCCATTCCTATTCATTCGACCTCGACAAGACGCTCTATTTCTTCACCTCGGGCAGGTTTGAGTTCCATAACAAAGGCTTCGACCTCACACTCGAAGCTCTCGCCCGCCTTAACTACAAGATGAAAGTGGAGAACATAGACGCGACCGTGGTGTTCTTCCTCATCACGAAGCAGGACTACAACTCAATCAACCCGATAGTCCTCCATAAGAGGGCGATGATTGAGGAAATACACCGCAACACCGAAGAAATCGAGCGCGACCTCGGCGACAAACTCTATGACTACATCACCACGAACAACGGCGCATTCAACGTACCCGACCTCAGCAAGATGATTTCGGAGACCATGGAGCTCAAACTCCGCCGAAACGTCCAGAGCTGGAAAAGCGGCAACCAGCCCACAGTCGTGACACACAACCTCGTCAACGAAAACGACCCAGTGCTTAACTTCCTGCGCTCCAGCAACTTAATTAACGGCAGGGACGACAAAGTTAAAATCGTCTATCATCCCGACTTCATCAACACCACAAACCCGCTGTTCCGCATGGAATACAACCAGTTTGTGCGTGGATGCCACCTCGGACTCTTCCCGAGCTACTACGAGCCGTGGGGCTACACACCACTCGAATGTATGGCGAGCGGCGTGCCGAGCGTCACATCCGACTTCTCAGGTTTCGGCGCATACGTGCAATCCAACTTCGACGACTGCGAGAAGATGGGCATCTACATCGTCAACCGCGAAATAAACTACTTCGACGCCGCAGAACAGTTGGCGAACATAATGCTCAGGTTTGTGAAACTCAACCGCCGCGACCGCATCAGCATGCGTAACAACGTCGAGGAAAACTCCTTTGCTTTCGACTGGAGCAAACTCGCCGAATACTACTTCCAGGCATACGATGAGGCGACAAAGCGATAAAACATCAACCCACCCCTAACTTTATGCGACTTTATGCATTGAAAATAGCGGCGATGCTCATCAACATCGCCGCATTTTTTCCTGTATCGGCTCAGGACTCAACCTCAACCTCAAAAATCAACATCAACACAGCCTTTGAGCCGGGCGAGGAACTCATCTACGACCTGAAATATGGAATCGTGAAAGGCGGGGAACTGAAAATCAATGTCAGGCTCGAACCCGTCGGCTACGACTACATGTTCCATGTCAAGGCGCGATGCTACACGACTGGCATGATTTCAAAAATGGCAACCGTGAACGACATCTACGAAAGCTACTTCGACATCGTGAACGGACTGCCAATGAAAGCCATACGAAACGTAACCGAAAACAACTACAAACGCTACAATGAAGACCTGTTTTTCCAGGATTCATCCGTGGTCTATAGTATGAAAAGCGGACGGCACGAAGTGGCATACCACACTCACGACATCATCTCGGCGTTCTTCTATGCGAGGCGGTTCATATTCGACAAGAGGTACGAGAAAAACGAAATGATGGGGCTCGACACATGGTTCAATGAAAAACTCTACCACATCAAACTCAAATACAAGAACACCGAAAAGTTCAAGACGAAATTTGGAAAGATTGAATGTCTCCATTTTGTCCCCGTACTCGAGGACAAATCGACATTCAAGAAAGAGGACGACCTCGGCGCATGGTTCACAAACGACGGCAACTTTGTACCCGTGGAAATCCGCGTCAAGATGCCATTCGCCGACATACACTGCATCCTACGAAGTTTCAAGAACCTAAAAAACAAGGACGGACTACTGAAAGAAATTCCAGAATAATAACTCTACTTTTTTTTCTTCACCCTCCGCCAGCTCCTCAGCGCGATGAACAGCCAACCCAAAACCGGAAGGTACATCGCCAAAATCCACGGCCGTTTTATAATGGTTCTGAGGCACTTGCGGAGGGTGATTTTTAGGCTTTCATCACCTTGCTTTTCATCATAATTCACATCAAAATACGTCATGACAAAGGGCCAGAACGGTGGAAAATACCTGAAAAAATACCGCTTGTGTTTCCACATCGCCTTTAATAAGGTTCGGATGTCATAATACTTCGTGCCATACGTCTTTTTCGCCGCAAGGAGCTGCTGCTGCCACTTCTGACGGATTTTTTCGCCCAACACCTTCAATTCCTTCTGCGTGAGTTCTTCGTAGGGCTTGTCCACCATTTCATAGACGTGTATTGGCTCGCCTATTACAAAAGTAAGTCGCGCCGGCAGCGACATGTAAAAAATCCACGGCTGAAACACCGCAAGGAAAGCCAGCAGCCCCACCGGGAAAAACGGCATTCCAAACTTCCTGACAAGTTTTGTCAACGGCTTCCAGTTGTATGCAAGCGGGTTGTTGTATTCGCCGTTGATGGTCATGAAGGGAATGATGTCGGTCTTATAGCGGATGCTCATGCGCAGGAACGAGGTCTTGAAGGGCTGAAGTTGATACCGCTTGTCGAAGCCCTTGCCAATGCCCTCGATGCCTTCGGGGAAAATGAGGACATTGCTTTCATTGAGGCTCATGGCGGTCTCAAAATTGAGGAGAGTGGCGTTTATGCAACCCGCCTTGAACCACAGGTCATCAATGAGGAACGGGCACATGTATGGATTGCGGGTGAGCATCGGCGAAATCAAAGCCCTGATGCTGTCCTTCATTGGCAACTCACGCGCCGCAATCTGTGAAATGAACACAATGGCATCCCATGGGAACGCCATGCCGGAATGGTTTGTGGCGAAAATGAGAGGCGCGGCAGGATTGTTGCGCGGTGGAAGGGTGTCAAAACCTATGAACCTCGCCCTGTACCAGACGTCGCTGATATGGTTCAAAACATGCCGACAAAACGCCTCCATGTAAGGCAATGAGAAATAACGCTTGTATTCCTCGCGATTGTTTTCTATTTGTTCCTCGCTGATTACAAGGCGGTTGCGATATGTCTGTCCGTTGCTCTCCTTGTCTTTATCTAAAACCATTCGCCAGCGGAATTATTATCTTCGGCGGCTTCATCCTTGAGCACGCCCTCGTCTTTTATGTCAATTAGGCAGACAGCCTTGTAAATCTTTCCGTAGTAATTTTGCACGGGGTTGTAGGTCTCGATGATGTTGTAGTGGATGCCATCGACGGCGACAGTCTTTGAAACGATTTTCTGCCTTCCAAGCCTGATTTGCAGCCAGAACTCGTCCGACTCGGTCCTCTCGCTCTCGTGGATTGTCTCGTAGAGCGGCGTGATACCATTGATGACGAGCGGCTTTTCCTTCTTGAAGAACTCCAAAACCTTGCTGTTGATATTGGTGATTTTGCCGTTTGAGGCGTATTCGACGAGCATTATCAACTGATTGAGCGACTCGACGGTCTGTCCCCATTCATCAACCTTGCGCGACATTTCCTCCTGCGTGGTCTTCATGACTTCCATGTTCTGGCGCATCTCCTCTTCCTGTGACGAAAGTTCCTCGGACTGCACCTTGAGTTCCTGGAGAAGTTTGTTTGTGCGGATGTTGATTTTCACGGTTGCAATGGTGGACGCGATGCTGTTGCCCACTTCCTCGACAAACTGCTGTTTGTAAGGCTCGATTTCATTGAACGACGCAATCTCCGCAACGGCGTAAATCTGGTTGTTGAACTTGAACGGCACAATCAACAGCCTCTGCGGGCTCTTTTCACCGAGACCCGACGTGATGTTGATGTAGTCTTCGGGAAGGTTGCTGATGTAGATGCTTTCAGATTCAAGTATACAGCGTCCCACAAGTCCCACACCCGGTTTGACGGTCTTTTTCAGAATCTTGCGAATGTCGTAGGCGTAACCGGCGGCGAGTTCAAAGAACACGTCATCCTTATTGTCGTCATTGATGACGAACAGACCACCCTGATTTGCTCCGACATACTTCACAAGGTTGCTTATGATGTTGAAGGAGAAGTCATACATGTCATTGTTGTATTCACGGAGAATGTCGCCGAACCTTGCCGCGCCTTCCGTAATCCAGTTTTGCTTGCGGTCAAGTTCCTGACGCTCAGTGGCTTCCTTGTTGGCTTTTACGAGGCTGTCACGCATACTCAAGAGCGACATGCCGAGTTCGTCTTTGTCGCCGAGCGAGGAGAATGTGGATGTGAGGTTTCCACGTCCGATTTCCTCCGCAAACTCTACGGCACGGTCAAGACCTTTTTTAAGGCTGTTGAGGGAAGTGGAAATTGAGTCGAGTTCGACAGTGTCCTCCTCCTCCATGTCGTCGGCATCCTTGATGTTGCCCTGTGACAACAGCCCAAGCACCTCACCCGACTTGCTGAGGAAACGTGAAAGGTTTGAAGTTTGATAGAAAAATACAAGACCGATGACGATAATGCCAAAAAGAATCACAAAAATTGTGGCTAAGAACTGAGTGTTATGCTGCTGCGAGATGACGTCTTCCTCGATTGCAGACACAAGCATCCAACTCGAACTAAAAATTTCATCGTCAATACTGATGCCGCAGACCCTCAATTCGCGTTTTGTGGAGTCGATGACAGGATAGTTTGCAAAACCCGACGAGTCAATTTTTGAGCGAATGTCATAGAATGAACGCGATACAATCCTCAAAATGTCACTGTTTTCCGCCTCGCCGCTCACGAATATGCCCGCGAAATCGCCCTCGTCAGTGATGAGGAACGAAGCGACACTTTGATAACCGGCGGCATTTTTCACAGCCTGGTGAAAAACTTCCATTTCCAAATCTGCGCTCACAAGTGCGCAGAACGTGTTTTCAGCGTCGAAAACAGGAACTAAGACTGAAGATTTATAAATCGGGCGGACATTTGGATTCTCGGTGTCGTCACTTGCAATGCCGGTTATCATCTCGCGTCCGTTAACCTTCACGCGGTAATAGTCGCTCGAAAAATCGTCGCCTTCAAGGTTTTGATTGTTGACAACGACCCTGAGGCCGCCGTCTCCACGCTCAAACTTATAGACCCTGCGCCCATACGACTTTGTCCACAATGGATCCAAAACGCTGAGTTCCCATGAAATGCTCAGAGTTGCATAGTTCGGGTTTTCATCGAGGAACCTGCCGACCGCCGCCTTGTAGATACGGAGCATCTGTTCGTCACTGAGTTCGTCAGTGCCGGAAATCGACGCGGCGAGCGACCTGAGCGCGTTCACATCACAATCGATAGCCGTCTTGATTTTCAAGGCGGAGCTTTTCTGAGTCTCATTCAGCGCACGCGCAAGCGCCCTGTCGGTATCGTTGCTCGACCTGTAATTCAGGAATCCCAATGACAGGACAAACACTACAAACGTCACCGAAAGTATGTATATCAGTAGTTTTGACTGTAATTTTAGTTTCATTTCGCAAGTTTTTTTTCTTACTTTTTATGCAATCTTTGTGCCTATTTTCCACGGTATAAAATTACATCAAATCGCGTAAATAAACAAAAAAAGCCAAACCTTTTTTTAAAAAAAGATTTGGCTTCATTGTTTTTAACCCAATATGCGTATCTTTTACAGCTTTACACCCACTGTCAGCAAGACATTCAGATAGCGGTTGTCATAGCTGTACATCTGCGCCATGTCTGGACCTTCATACAAAACTGCGTCGGTCTGATAGATATGGTAAGTGGCAGTAAGGTCGAAATAGATAGATTCGTCAGCCTTCAGACCGAGGCCGAAGGAAAGAATCTGGCGCTGCTTGTTGCCGGAGACAAATTTGTAAGGATTGCCATAAAGTGCGTAGCCGGCGCGAACGGAAAGCGGACCTGCCAAACCTTCCACACCCAAGCGGAAATTGTTGGTTTTCTGGGCTTTCTGCTTAATCACACCATTAGTGAACGGCATCCAGTCTTCGTCTTCGTCACCAAAGTCCGAA
Organism: Bacteroidales bacterium; assembly: GCA_017964465.1. Taxonomy (GTDB): domain Bacteria; phylum Bacteroidota; class Bacteroidia; order Bacteroidales; family UBA3824; genus UBA3824. The sequence continues at coordinate 19,112 of JAGCRY010000113.1, forward strand.
CCCTGGTACTTGCACTTTGAGTAATTAACACTTTCATAGTCGAAACTCAAAAGACCGTAACCCGGGATGATGAACGCTGCGGAAAGTATGCCTCTCATCGGCGACACAAGTCCATACTCGTATGTGTTATTGTCAGAAAGGTACTCGAGTTTGCCAGGATTGATTACCTGATCCTTGTCATCCGCCGCATCATATTCATCCTGCAACACATCAAATGTGCTCTCGTCAAACTCCCTCTTGATGTAAGCGGAAGATTTGTCGGTGAGGTTATATACAGTCGGAGTGTGGAACGAAGCACCAAACCTCAGGAACTGTGTCGGCTTTACGATGAGGCCCATCTTGAGGTTTACGCCGCCGCCGTTAATCTTCTTCTTTTCAGTGAAATCCCAGTAGTGGTATGACAAAGTATTAGCCTTGTCGTCCTCATGGTAGTACGATGTGAGTTTGTAGTTGATGGACTGCACACCGAGGGACGCGCCGAAGAAGAACATGTCATTGTATGCGCCGGAAATGCCGAAGTCCCAGGAATTTACGCCGCCTTTTTGAGTGATTGAACGGCTCTGTGTCTCGCCATAGCCGCCAGGATACTCTGTGTAGAACTCATGGTCATTCGCCGTCACAAGTTTACCGCCAAGCCTGTCGAGAAGACCCGCCTGAAAGCCAAGGTCATTCGCCATCGGACTCCAGTTGCCCTTGTTGCCCCAGTCTTTCCACGTATCGAGCATGGAACCCGAATTGTTCACAGCCTCCATGTACTCGTTTGTGCTGAAATCGTTCAAACGGTTGTAGGCGATTCCCCACGCGAAGTTTGTGAAGCCGGTTGTCTTGCCACGGTCATTGCCCATGACAACGCCGACGCTTGCAAATTTCATCGTGAACTTACTGTCTTCCTGCGAGAAACCATTGAGTTGGGACTCAACGGTATTGTTGATCACCATTGGAGTAATGCAGACATCTGCACCACGATAGATGCTCATACCAGCAGGATTTATCGAGAGAACCGAAATGTCGCCGCCAAGTGCGCCAAACGCACCGCCCATCGCCGCAGAACGCGCCGTACCTTGCTGGAAGGTCTGTGAAAACTTCACCGCATCATATTCGTTCTGCGCCGTCGCCGACATCGCCAAAGCCAAAATGCCGGCGGATATGATATACTTTTTCATGTACTGTCAATTTAATTGTTTATTTATCAGGGATTTACCTATGACCGCCACTGCGTCCGCTCGACGAATGGCTGCTGCCGCTTGAGGAATGGCTGCTGCCGCTTGATGAGTGGCTCGACGATGAGCTGCTACCGCTACGGCTTGAGGATGATGAGCTTGAATAGCCGCTGCTGCCGCTCCTTCCAGAGGAAGAACTGCCGCTCCTGCTGCCAGAGGAGTATGAACTACTGCCAGAGGAGTATGAACTGCTGCCGGAGGACTTTGAGGTGCTGCCGGACGAGTAGCTTCCACTGTTGCTGCGGGAAGATGAGCTGCTGCCAGATGAATAGCTGCTGTTACCCGAAGAATAGTTGCTGCCGCTGCGGGATGAGCCGCTGCCACTGCGTGAAGTCGAAGAAGAAGAAGAAGTGCTGCTGTTGCTGCTCTTGGATGATGAAGAGCTGTTGTTGCTCGAGTAGCTTCCGCTCCTGTGGGACGAGGTGTTGTTATTATTGCTGCCGGAGGAGTAGCTCGAAGAAGTGTTGTTATTGTTCGACGAGGAACGACCCGACGATGTGTAGCTGCCAGTCTGATGGTTTCCAGAACGGCTGGTTGAAGTGCCGGCGGAGCCTGAAGACTTGCTCTGACCGTCGTTGTTGTTAGACCTGCCAGTGCGTGCTACGTTTTCATTGGAGTTGTTCCTGTTGTCGTTAGAGTAGTAGTGGCGGCTGTTCTGGCTGCCAGTGCTGCCCTGACGGTGTCCGTAGGAGTAAGGCACGTTGTTGCGGTTGATGCGCTCGTATGTGCGGGCGTATGAACGGTCGAAGTCATCAAAATGACGGTAGTAGTGGCTGTGGTGGTGGTAGGGCGAATAGTAGTAGTCGCTGTAATAGTACGGCGAGTAGTAGTGATGATGATAACCCCACCATGAATATCCATAATAAGGTGTACCCCAGTAGGAATAGTGGTAAGGCATACCGTAGCTGAACGACCAGTAGGGTGAATAGTAATGGTAGCCAAAGCTCCAGTACCAGTCGCTGTACCATGGGTCAATGATGGAGACATCATAGTAGCTGCGGCAGTAGGACGGACGGTGGAAACGGTAGATACGCGCCGTGTAGCTGTCGTCGATGATGATGTCCTCAACATTGGAGTTTCCGACATAGTTCTCGCCGTTGTTGTCGTAGGACGACACGTCGGTGTCGGAGTAACCCTGCGAATTATCGGAGTAGCCCTGCGAGTTGTCCGCATTGTTAGTCGCGGGGGCTGTTGTGCGCTGCACTGTAACAACCTGTGCGGCAGGCCTCATGCCATAAACGTCGTCAATATAGACGCTCGGAGCAGTGGGCGCGAGAAGGATTGTGCAGGAGCCGAAGGTGCTCGCCACAACGGCAAATGCCGCAAGTCCCTTCAGTGTGTTTATGAATGTTTTCATTTCAATTTCCTCCAAATTAGTTTGTTCTACAATATTGCAATTATATTATAACGTACAACGAGGGCGTTTTTGTATGCCGCTCATTAGTATAGTGTGCAAATTATTGTGTGGATGAATCTAAAAAATGTTAATTACTCCTCAATCGCCTTCAAACTCATGTCGAGGCTCTTGATTTGGTGGGTCAACGCGCCAACGGAGATGTAATCAACACCAGTCAAGGCATAGTCACGGAGGGTGTCGAGAGTGATGCCGCCCGAGGATTCGGTTTCATACTTGCCGCCGATGAGTTCAACAGCCTTGCGGGTCTGTTCAACATCGAAGTTGTCGAGCATAATCCTGCGGATGCCGCCTACAGCCATCGCCTGACGGATTTCGTCCAAGTTGCGGGTCTCGATTTCAATGTCCAAATTCTTGCCCTTCGCCTTACAATAGTTTTGAGCCGCACGGATTGCATTCTCGATGCCGCCCGCGAAGTCCACGTGGTTGTCCTTGATGAGAATCATGTCAAAAAGACCGATGCGGTGATTGACGCCGCCGCCAATCTTGACAGCCTGTTTTTCGAGTAGCCTCATGCCGGGCGTGGTCTTGCGCGTGTCGAGCACCTTTGTATGAAGGTCAGCAATTTTTGAGGCATAGATGTGGGTCTGGGTCGCAACACCGCTGAGACGCTGCATGAAGTTGAGCACCAGCCTTTCAGCCTGCAAGATTGAGATGACCTTGCCACGGACTTTGAAAGCGATGTCGCCCTTCTTGACCTGTGCGCCGTCCTTGAGAAGGAGCTCAACTTTGAGGGCTGGGTCAACGGCTTTGAAGACTTTGAGGGCGACGTCGATGCCAGCAAGGATGCCGTCCTGTTTGATGATGAGTTGAGCCGCGCCCTGTTCGTCGGCGGGGATTGTGGAGAGCGACGTATGATCGCCGTCGCCGAGGTCTTCAGCGATGGCAATCTTTATGAGGTCATCCACAAGATATTCAAGATTTTCCATATTGATTTCGTTGTTAAAAAAAAACTTTTCATTCAAGATGCAAATATAAAAAATATTGACAAATAAAAAAACCGGAACATCAATTTTAATGCTCCGGTCATGTCTATTTTTTTCATATTGGTTGTCAATTCAAGCAAAAACCCGTGATAACTTCCTTATTATCAACGTTTTTCAGCATATATTCAATCTTATATGACTTGCCGTTGGAAGTTGTGAGTTTTCCAGTGATGATTCCAGTGCCGGTCGTGCAAAGGAACTGCGAAGGGCGGTTGTGGCTGAAAAATTCACGCAAAACCTGTTCAACCTCCCCCTTTGTGCATGTAGATTCGCTGCCGTACATCTTGAAAGCGACTTCAGACGCAAGATGCTCGGCAACTACACCACTCTGCCCGAGGCAGATGGCTTGATTGATTTTTTTGGACACATCCTCCCCCCTGCCGAGCAGCGAGTAACTGCACAGCATGATGACAAGTCCGACGACTAATATATATATAAGGCGTTTCATTACGATTCCGATGTTAGTAGTTCAAGGGTTTATCATACAAAAAACGTGCCTTAACCCACGTGAGACCGACATTAAAAAATGACTACGATTTTTTTAGGGACAGATTGAAGAAATCTGCCAAATTATTATTAAATTTGCGCCGTCAACAATAAAAAAACGCAAAAAGCATGACACTCACAGAAAAATCTTGGAAAATATTTGAGCAATCAATCGCCGACTATCACAAGCACGACGACGTGGACACTCCAATCTCTAACCCATACGAGACAAAGACGATTGAATACTATCTCTATCTCAAAAACTGGATAGACACAGTTCAGTGGCATTTGGAGGACATCATCCGCGACCCGCAGATAGACCCCGTGGAGGCTTTGAAAATCAAACGCCGCATCGACAAGAGCAACCAGGACCGCACAGACCTCGTGGAACTCATCGACAGTTACTTCCTCGACACCTACAAGGACGTGAAACCCGCAGACGGCGCAACAATCAACACCGAATC
>JAGCRY010000114.1 GCA_017964465.1 Bacteroidales bacterium
CGGAAATATATTGTAGCCTTTTCTCTGACGGGGAACTCGAAATCCGCGCCAAAATCTATCGCGTGGTCGGGCGCAAGGCGGAAACTATGTCCGGCGAGTTCGAGCGGGTTGCCGTCCTCGTCCTTGTCGGCGAATTTGCCGTTGAAATATGTATAATCGCCAAACAACGTTACAAAACGCTTGCAATAATATTTCAACGACAATTCCGCGCCGTAACAGTTGGCGATGCCCTTGTCGTTGTTGATGTATTCGAGCGCACCATTTTCGGCGGTATTGGCGGCACTACTCTGAAAATGTTGCCACTTATAATAATATGCCGCAGCAGCATACGAGAGCGTGTTTTTGAAGATGTTGCCCTTGAAACCAAGTTCATAACTGTAAATCTCCTCGGGGCGGAGGCGGATGGGCTTGTCGGGCGTATAATTGAAATACACAACGCCCGGTCGCCGTCCCTTGGCAACCGACAGATAGACATTGTTGAACCTATCAAGCATATAATTGAATACGACACGACCCACCCACGAATAATTGTCGTCTTCGATCCAATAGGTCTTGCCGCCAGAATTTTTATATACCATATAACCGACTATCGGCGCAGTCATCGAATTGGATTCATAACCAGTTTTCTGTTTTTCGTATGTAGTTCTAAGACCGAGAGTTAGGTACAATTTTTTAACGATATTCCACGTAACATCGGCGAAAATGTCGGTCTCAAAATTGTGCGTATAGTTGGAGTGGCTTTCAATGTAGTCCCTCTCCAATTGGAGGTTGGAAAGCGGTTTCAAATCCGACAGACCGCTCTCAATGTCCATCGCGCCTACAACCTGTTCGGCGGTCATTCCATTGAGGAGCATCGCAATTTCGGGCTTGGCTTTTATAACGGCGTCCAACGTATTCACCAAAACGCCTTGCATGGTGTTGCGGGTGTCGTTGAAGAAATCGGGGGTATTGCTCCATTCGTTGCCTTGAAACCACGTGTCGAGATTGGTGTTCATCGCCGATTCTATCTGACTGCACACCGCCGCGCTAAATTCATCAAGATTTTGCGAAATCAGGTCGGCGTATTCGGCGGGATATTGGGACACCAACTGTTGCTTGAAGGCTTCTATGCCACCTTGCACGCCCGTAGAAACCTGCGTAGGAAGTTTTTGGAGCGATGCTTTGATGGACGGCGCAACACTTGCCGGGAACAAGATGCCGAGGTCGGTATGGATATTCATATAATGTTCGCAATATTCGTACATCGCACCCATTCCCACAAAACCCGACAGCCGCGAACCACGCCGCCAGTTGAGCCTAAACTCCTCGCTAAACTGCATCTGTTTAGCCATTTCGCGGGCTTCGAGCAAATAGAGATAAGTGCCATCGCCATCAAAATACTCGTCGGCGTATGCACCACGTGCGCCCATATTGTTGGTGATGTAGAGGTTGTCATTGAGTTTGCGCTCAAATTCCACTGTGGCGCCGCCGAGTTGACGGATAAGTCCGAGATGTGTGCCTTGGTTGAGGTAAGCGTCGGTGAATGGCGAAGTATCGCCGCCAATAGGTGCAATCTTTTTGGACTTGAAACTTACGCCGGGCGCATCGTCCATCTGAAAATCGAGAATGAGACTGAGCGACGAAACGTCATTATTGCGGATGCTGAGTGTGTTGCGGATTGCAAATGCATTCTTGCCGTTGAGACTACCGCCAGCAAGATTTTTGATGTAGCCGTCGTGATAATCATAACTAAAAGCAAGCCTGTCGGCAACTTTTTCGCTGATGGGCAGATTGACATAGCCCTGTGCGCCGCGCTGATTGTAGCCGCCATAATTGAGCCTCAAATTTGCCGAAAACATATTAACGGGATGCTTGGTGATGAAATGAACCGCGCCAATCTCCGCGCCACGTCCAAAAAGCGTTCCTTGCGGGCCTTTCACGACCTCAATACGCTCCATATCAAATGGTTCCAACGCCGAAACCTGTTCCCTCGACACCGTGATATTGTTCAAGAACACCGAAATCCTCGGCTGGAAAAAACTCTCCATACCATCGGACGTAACGCCACGGATCGAATATCCCGCCTTGTTTTGACCTTGGATGATGTTGTTGAACCCTGAAACAAAACAACTAATCTCGTCTATCTGCGTCGCGTAGAGTTCGTCGAGGCGGTTTTGGTCAAATGCCGTAATCGCTATCGGCACTTCAAGGCTCGACTGCAACCTCTTTTGGGTACTTACCACGATGACTTCCACAGCCTTGATGCCCTCCACATCAAAATAAATGTCGCGGGACTCGCTGTTTGGCAGGAATTTTTGAGTAACAAAACCGACGTAGCGCACCTCGATAGTGTCGTTTTCGTGTTCCGGGGGAATTGTAAGCGAATACGAGCCGTTGGATTTGGAAAGCGTCATTATGGGCGTGCCCTTCACAGAAATAGACGCGCCAATGAGCGGCACATTGTTGTCGTCGAATACCTTTCCCGTAATCGTTTTTTGGGAGAATGCAACACCGGCCGTTACCGTCAGTATAATAGAGAATAATATTTTGATTAACAATCGGTTCATAGTCGTTTTTTGTATTTGTGATTAACAAAACACCGTTACAAAATCTTCAAGCCCATCACGATGATGTCATCGAGTTGTCGGTATTGATCTCCAATCCACTTTTCGTGAGTATCTTTCACCTGGTCGCACTGTTTCTGCATAGGCAGGGGGTTGATGTCGAGGAGCAACTGGTAAAAATTGGCGAAGAGGAATTTTCTGCCGTCCTGACCTCCAAACTGATCGATGTAGCCGTCGGATGTGAGATAGATGGTGTCGCCGTGGCGAAGAGTATAGGTCTTGGACTTAAACCTCCTGTCGTCGCCAAGATATACGCCGATTGGCATCCTGTCCGCCTTCAATATTTGCACTTTCAGGAAGCCGTCGGGCAATACCTTCATCTGTTCTTTCTTTTCCAAATCTTGACGCGCCAAATCTTCCTCGTCCTTGGAATAGTGGGTTACGATGTAGCCGTTGTTGTTGGCGCCGGCAAA
>JAGCRY010000115.1 GCA_017964465.1 Bacteroidales bacterium
CGAACCCGGCGTAATGTTGAGGTATTGCATAAGTTCGTCGGCGTTGCAGAAACTCAGGCGACCAAATCCAAACTGCGCGGCGATTTTTTTGAGGTCGGCGCGGCGGTGCAAGTCCATACTCACAAGTCCGTAGTTGTTGTTTTTGTCCTTTACAAAAAGGTTTTTCACGTCGATGCCTTTGAGGATGATTACAACATCCTTGGCATCCTCCTCCGAAAAAATCGCCTTATGCTCCTGAACTACGTATGGAATGTTCAGGGAGTTGAGTGTTTGAAATATGGGTTCGTTTGTCATAATAATATCCTAACTTAATGTGTCGCAAAATTATAAAAAAAGCAAATATACACAAAAAAGGGGCTGACAGATTATCTCCATCAGCCCCAAGATTTAGGCAGTGAATTCCTGATTGTTAGTAACTTATCACGAGCGTATTAATCTTCTGACACTCAGCCTTGCCGTGTTCGCGGATTTCGGTGGACGGCTCAAAGTTGTAACTCTGCGACGAAAACTTGTACACCTGCGAATACGCCACGCTGTAATCATTGTCAACCAAGATTTTGAGCATCATCTTGGCGGCGGAGTTGCGGGGGATGTCGAGCAATTCGCTGAACTCGCCCGCTTCATACAGTCTGATGACATCGGCGTAGCGGTCGGCATCAAACATAAACTTGTGCAACTTCATCTTCTTGCCGTTGCAGGTGTAGCGTGCCTTCTTCACAAAAAGCGTGATTGCACCATACGCCACAGCGCACAGTCCCATCGCGATGAGAGCCATTGTGAGTGCGCCGTCTTCCTTGTCGAATGTTTGGATTACAAACAACAACGCACCGATTGCGAGCCACACGATGCCCGCAGTGTTGAACGAATTTTTGCTCGTAACCTTGCCGCCGGTGAAGTCTGAAATGCTGTCCTCGATGGTTACGAAATTATTGTTATTGTTAAGATTTGCCATTTTGAGTTTTGCTTTAATTGAATTAGACAATAGTATTACCATAGAGCAAGTTGTCTATACTTGCAATTACAGAATTGGAGCGTTAATGGCAAATCATATAGAAAGTTTGCAAAGGAAATGCAATAGCGAGCGACCTGATTTTTCGTAATGACAATACGTCTGCCGCTCATTGCGGAATATTTTGAATGTTTTGTTGACAACAGCAACCTTTGTGAGCGCGTCCAAAACCAATTTGCGCTTTTCAAAATTGCGTTGCGACGTGCGTTGACGTGCCGGAGTGCGCAGAGCGGGTGCTTCGTCGGTGCTAATGATTCCAACCCAAGTGCAATCGCGGATGATGTCGTAATCGTCGTTGCTGTCCTCCAACGTCGCCTCTTGACAATTGACATCAAAATCCCTGACATCAAAATCCCTGACCTCAACGCCCCGCCGCCCCTCGCAGCCGGATGCCGAAATCAACAGCAATATTAATGTCAAAAGACGCAATATCATATCTAAAAATGTTTGGTTTGTCGATGCAAAGGTAATGGATTATTGTTGGATTGCAAAAAATATAATGACGGAATTTGCCATAATTACCTGTTCAAATCCCTTAACTGTTTCATCCTTTCCGACGCAAAAACGAAGTCGTCCAACTCCTTGACGCCGGTGTTGAAGATTTCGTTGCTGCTGCCTTCCCACTTCTTGTGTCCCTTGTAGATAAAAATAATTTTGTCGCCAATTTCCATCACGGAGTTCATATCGTGGGTGTTGACGATGGTGGTGATATTGTATTCGATGGTGATTTCCTTGATAAGATTGTCGATGACGATGGACGTTACGGGGTCGAGACCGGAATTAGGCTCATCACAATATAAGTATTTGGGATTCAATGCAATGGCGCGAGCAATGGCGACACGCTTTTGCATACCGCCCGAAATTTCCGCCGGGAATTTGTCGTTTGCGTTGACGATGTTGACGCGCTTCAAACAGAAATTTGCTCTCTCCCTGCGCTCCTCGTAACTCATCTTGGTAAACATCTCCAACGGGAACATCACGTTCTCCTCCACGGTGCTCGAATCAAACAACGCCCCGCCTTGGAAAACCATTCCCATCTCCTTGCGGATTGCCTTGCGCTGCTTGTCGTTCATATTGGCGAAGGAACGCCCGTCATAGAGAATGTCGCCCGAAGACACCGAATGAAGACCCGCGATACATTTGAGCAACACCGTCTTGCCCGAGCCCGATTGTCCGATGGTCAGGTTGGTCTTGCCCGGCTCAAACTCCGCGCAGATGTCGTTCAAGACGTTGTGTCCCGAAAACTCCTTATATACATTTCTTACCTCAATCATAGCATCAGTTTGGTGAGTATTAGGTTAAAAAGCAAAACAACTATGCTGCTGTAAACTACCGCGTGTGTTGACGACCGCCCCACGTCCAACGCGCCGCCATTGGTGTAATATCCATAATAACTTGAAACGGACGCTATTATGTATGCGAATACCAACGACTTAACTAACGAATAAGTTACATAAAACGGTTGGACCATCGACGTGATGCCCACAACATAATCGTGCGGCGTGAGTCCTTTGGTGCCAAAAGATGCTACATAGCCGCCCAATATGCCGATTGCCATCGAGAAAATTGTCAGCACGGGGATAAAAAACACAAAGCCGACTATTTTGGGTAATATGAGGTACGAGGCTGAATTGACGCCCATCATTTCCAATGCATCTACCTGTTCGGTAACGCGCATCGTGCCGAGTTCAGAGGCGATGTTGGAGCCAACTTTTCCGGCGAGGATGAGCGCGACGATGGTGCTTGAAAATTCGAGGAGCAATGTCTCCCTCGTGCCGTATCCGATGAGGTAACGCGGGATTATAGGGTTTTGGAGGTTGTAAGCCATCTGAATGGCGCACACAGCACCCATAAAGAATGATATTATCAGCACAATCGCAATGGAACTCACGCCCATACTGTCGATTGCGCGGACGGTGTTGCGCAGGAACACGCGCCAACGCTCCGGGCGCGAAAACACCCGCTTCATCAGCACAAAATAACGACCAATATGGAAAAGGAGTTTGCCCATAGTTTATTCGTCGAACAAATCGGCGTGAGTGCCAGTACGTTTAAGAGTGATGACTTTTTTGAACTGACCCGCCGATGTAACATTGTATTTAGCCATACCTTAAAGATTTTTAGCCCATTCTTTAAATTCATCGACAGTACCCGAAAAAGCAATGTCGTCGTTGTTCTCTATCGCC
>JAGCRY010000116.1 GCA_017964465.1 Bacteroidales bacterium
AACGAATCCTGCATTGTGGCAGGTCAGAGCGCATTCTATATTTTTAGGGATTATCCCAACCACATCAACATCTTCATCTGCGCATCGGACGAAAACCGCATCGCAAAACTGATGTCTCGCGAGGGTATTTCACGCGAAAAGGCGATAGAAATCATCAACCGCGTCTCGATGGAGCGCGATATGTACGTAGTTGAAAATACGGGTATGCCACGTCACGACACCCGCAATTATGACCTCGTAATCAATATGGACAACATCTCGGAGGAGGATGCCGTCAACATCATAATCTCGTACATCGAGACAAGGAAAAAATACTTCGCCCTTCTTGTTGACAACGATTAAATCTACTTCTTATCAATCTTCTCAAACGACTCGCTCTTGCAGTCGTAATTGATGAAGTAAGTGCCCTTGGGGAACGACGAGACATCCACGCTCGCCGCCTTGCCCTTGGTCATTCGTTTGCCGTAAAAATCATAAATTTCATAGTCGGTCGATCGGCTAAAAGTAATTGGACCCGCAGTCTGTCCGTTGTTGCCGGGCTTGAACGTAACTTCGGGCAGGAGATTGTTGTAAGTGATTTCGTTGGAATAGCGCGGCTTTTTGGTGCAATCTACCTGTTTGAGCCTCAGTTTGTTGATGCCCGAATGGAGGGGAACATTTACGCTGTAATTGTTGAGCGTGGGCGTGCCTTTGCCATTGACCTGAGCCACGGCAATCCATTTTTTCCATTTGAACTGTTCCACCACAAACGGCAACGAGCCTTTCTCCTCCTTGGTTGAGAAAGTGAGCCGTCCAGTCTTATCGACCTTCATAGAGACCACGTTGTAAGTGCTTTGAGGTTTAAGCACCTCCGGATTAAGCACTTTTGGGGTGCAACCGTCCTTGTGTTTGATGACTACGACCACGGGATCGCCCTGCGCGAGATGATATTGCGTAAGGTCGATTTCAAAGCCGGAGCGATTGAGTTCGTCCATAGTTACAGTGCCGTTGACCGTAATCTCATATATACAAAACCCCACGCCGGAGGCTGCAAAGGGATTGGTGACAAAGATGTTCTGCCCCTTGAAAATACCTTCGACCCTGATTTCGTTGGCAGCCCCTGCCTTCGTAAAATTCAGGAGCGCCAATAGCAACAGTATGATATTCAGACCTTTAACTTTCATAATTCAATGTATAATTAGTAGCGATTAGTAGCAAAACAAAATCGCCCAAATATACATATTTTATTTTGAATTTTCAATTAATTTTATCAATTCATCAACGGCATTTTCTTCGGGGATAGCGCGTTTGACTACTTCGCCCGCCTTGTAGAGAGCGATTTTGCCCTTTCCTGCGCCCACGTAGCCAAAATCTGCATCCGCCATCTCGCCCGGACCGTTTACGATGCAGCCCATAACGGCGATTTTGAGGTTGCGATATTTGGACGTTGCAGCCTTGATGCGCTTTACAGTGCCCTGCAAATCGTACATCGTCCTGCCACAGCCCGGACACGACACATATTCGGTCTCCGTAACACGCAAACGACTGATTTGCAATATTTTGAACGCCATCTCAACGGCTGCGACCGGGTCTCCGTTGCTCTCCAAACATACCCCGTCGCCAAATCCATCGATGAAAATTCCCGCACAAACAGCCGCCGGCGCAAATTTCTTGAACCGTGCGTCCTGTTCGCCGCCGTCAGGTTTCAGGAGAACGGGACAGCTGATGTTGTTTGCTTTTAATTGATTGAAAATCAACCTCATCGCGGCAGTCTTATTGTGGCTCTGCGGCTCGGCGATGATGAGTTTATTAATAATATTTTTATTATTAATAAACTTTTCATTCACATAAACCACTTCAACACCCTTATTATCACCAGTTTCGCTATTGTCAAAAATCATTATTCCACGGAGCAATGAGCGGCATTTTGCCACGATATTGCCGTCGTTGCAAATAACGAGGTCGGGCTTTTTATTTGCCTTAACGAGCGAATCGAGGGCGGCGGCGAGTTTCATCAGTTCGCTTTCATTGTTGATGGTGATGGCAACGGCTGCCGGATTGTCGCCACCAAAAATGCTTACGGCGTTGGATTTTCTTTTGTGATAATGATACGGATCGTAGAAAAATGGAATCTCGGGCAATTTCTCAGCCTTCGACACATAATCTTTATATGCAACAATTTCCTGTGCAGGAAGTATCTCGTTTTCAGGGTCTTCGGTAAGTGAAACGCGGATTGTGTCGCCGATGCCGTCATTCAAGAGCGGACATATGCCCGATGCGGATTTGATGCGGCCGTCGTCGCCCTCGCCCGCCTCGGTAACTCCAAGATGCAAGCAATAATCCATCCTTTCGTCCTTCATCGCCTTCACCATCAGACGCGCCGCACGTATCGCAACGGTCGGGTTGGACGACTTCAACGAAATCGCAACATCCTTGAAATCTTCAGCCTTGGCAACCCTCAAAAATTCCATCACCGACTCCACCATTCCTTCGGGCGTGTCGCCGTAACGGTTTAATATTCTTTTGGACAGCGAACCGTGATTGGTGCCAATCCTCACCGCCGTACCGTGTTCGCGGCACACTTTCAGGAAATCGCGGAATGTGTCTTCCAACAATTTGCCCTCCGCCTTAAACTCCTCCTCGGTCAAGCAAGCCAATTCGTGATGACCAAAATTGCCAGGATTGACGCGCACTTTTTCGACGATTTTGGCGCACTCAAATGCAATTGCAGCATTGAAATGAACGTCGGCAACGAGGGCGCAGATGCCGTTGATTCGGTCGTGAATCTCCCTCAACGCCTCGACATCCTTCATCGACGGCACAGTAACGCGCACTATTTTGCAATTGGTTTTGTTGACAACGCCAATTATTTGTGCAACTGTCTTTTCCACATCGTCAGTTGAAGTATTGCACATAGTCTGCACGGCAATTTCGTTGTTACCGCCAATCTTCACGCCGCCAATCTTCACCTCATTGGTGACATTGCGGTTGTAATTGGTTAACGAACTGATATATTCCATCTTCATATTGTTTAACGCCGCTTACGCGGCTGTTTGAAACGTCAATTACCGTCAATTAACAAAAAATTATCGTCAATTATTTTTATTCTATTAACAAATAATTATCGTCAATTATTTTTATAACATCCCAAAATTGACGGTAATTGACGAAAAAATTGACGGTAATTATCGTTTATAAAACTAAGCGGGCGGGACGCCCGCGCTCCACAACTATTCCACGTAGAGGACGAGGCCTTTGAGGTATTCGCCTTCGGGGTGGTACATCGAGATTGGGTGGTCGTTGGGCTGAGTGAGTTGATGGAGAATGCGGATTTTGCGTTTGGCTTGGAGCGACGCCTCCATCACCGCCATACGGAATGTCTGTTTGTCGATGGCTTGCGAACACGAGAACGTAAACAAAATTCCACCCGGCGCAATGCGCTCCATCGCCGCACGGTTGATGCGCGTATAACCCTTGACAGCCTGATTGGTGACATTGGCGTGTTTGGCAAAGGCGGGCGGGTCGAGGACGATGAGGTCGTATTTGTTTGGCTCCATCTTGTCGAGAAACTCAAATGCGTCGGTCGCTATTGCCTCGTGGTTGAGGTCAAAACCATTTAATTCGCAGTTCCTAACTGTCAAGTCGATAGCGGTTTGCGATGCGTCAACGGAAGTAACGCTCAATGCGCCGCCCTTGAACGCCGACACCGAGAATCCACCCGTATAACAAAACATATTCAGGACATTCCTGCCCTTGGAATACTGACGGAGCAAAAGCCTGTTTTCGCGTTGGTCAACGAAATAACCCGTCTTCTGACCCTCGACGACATTCACATAAAATTTCATTCCATACTCCAAAACTTCCTTTTCAGCCTCGTTGCCGTAGAGGAAACGATTTTCAACAGCCGCACCATCGGATTTTGGGATGGTCTTGTCGCTCTTGTCATAAATGGTCGTTACCTTGTCGCCGAGTATCTCGCGGAATATCTCCGCAAACATCTCCTCCAACAAGTACATACCTTTGCTATGTGCCTGAAAAACAACAATTCCGTTGTAATAATCACAGATAAAACCCGGAAAACCGTCGCCCTCGCCGTGTATCAACCGGC